>DATFAW010000073.1:0-3952 GCA_035254165.1 Paludibacter sp. | reverse complement strand
TTGGTGATAAATAGTGATAGAATCTATTTCTACAATATAACTGCTAAAAAGCTGAAAATTTACAAGTCCCCCAAATTTAATATCTCCAATATTGAAGTTAGTGACGATTTAGGTAATTTGTATATCGTTGATTACAAGGATGTTTGCTGGCGAATGGAAAAGAAAACCGGTAAGTTGAACAAAGTGGCTTTGCCAACAGCGAGTAATCTTGATTATAATAAGCGCACTAAAATCTTTGCTGATACAGATGGAGGTTTGTGGTTGTATTCCGGTAAAGAAGAGTATGTGTATTTCAGACGCACCAATTCGTCTCAGTGGCAGAAGATCTTTTTGAACTCCTCAATAAAATCGCAAAATAACATTGTTTCAATTGTAGAAGGGCGTAATGGTCAGATTTGGATTGCTACTGATCATAAGGGTCTGTTTCTATATGATAAATCTACAGGCTTATTGAAAAATATCACTGCGAATTCGCTAAGTCAAACGTCAATTGCATCGAATTATGCAGCCAGTATTTTAATTGATAATACCGGAACATTATGGGTCGGGCACAACAAAAATGGAATTTCTTTTTTCAATGAAAATTTTCAGAATTTCATGAATGTGCAAAACGATCAGTGTAGGAACATAACTAAGATTGTTGAGCTTCGTAATGGAAATATGCTTTTTGGGACAGATGGTAATGGTTTGTATGAAAAAAATTATAGAACAAATGAGGTGATTAAGTTGCCAATTCCTAATACGGCCATAACAGCGTTGTTTGAAGATAAAATTGGTCAAGTATGGATAGGCACCTATCAGCAGGGTTTGTATTGCTTCTATCATGATAAATTGAAGCACTTCACGACAACTAACAGTAACCTGTCTTCAGATAATATTTGGAGTATTGTTGAGGATAAATATGAAAATTTGTGGATTGGTACTTTAGGTGGAAGAATGCAGAAACATAGCATAAATGATAATACAAATCATTTTGAAACTCCATTTGAAAATACGAAATATGTTTTGGATATGTTTTATGATGGAGATAAAACTATTTATGCAGCCACTGCATACGGACTGACCATAATTGATATTGAAAAAAATACAAATAAGAATTTTTTAGGAAATAGAAAAGGAACTCAACAATTAAACCAACTACAAATTGGTAATATATATAAAGATAGCCGAAATCTTCTATGGATTGGTACGTATGCAGGACTTACAATCTGGGATTTAAAAAAAGACTCTTTGTTTTATTTTGACAAGACAGATGGGTTAGGTGATAACATAATCAGGGGGATTTCGGAGGATAATTTACACAATATATGGATAACCACCAGTAAGGGATTGTCTGTTATTGCGTTGGATAAGGGTAATGACTACAAAATAAGAACTTGTAGAAATTACTCGATAAGAGATGGTCTTAAGAATGACTATTTTAACAACAATGCGATTTGCAAACTTAAAAATGGATATATATTGGCTGGAACAACTGATGGATATACTGTGATTGATCCTCAGAAGGTTACAGTAAGAAAAGAACCGTTGTCGAGGGTGTATTTGACCAAGCTAATTATTGCAAACAATGTAATAAATGTAGACTCATCTTACAATGGTCACGTAATCTTAAACAAATCCATCGAATTGCTGTCTGAGCTTCATCTGAAATATAGTGATAAATTAGTGACGTTGGAATTTTCAACAGTGGATTTGATAAATGCCAACAAAGTTAAATACCGATACAAGATTGAAGGGTTTAATAATCAATGGATAACAACCAAAAAGAACGAGATTATAATAACATCTCTGCCTGCAGGCAATTATAGATTGCAAATAGAAGCCTGCAATAGTGACGGTGTTTGGAATAATGAAGCAAAAGTTTTATTGATACACGTAGCACCTCCTTTTTATTTATCTTATTGGGCTATTATACTGTATGTATTAGTTGCTCTGGCAATGGTTCTGTTTCTAATATATAGAGGACAACGAAGACAGCAAGTAAAACTTGAACAGCAAAGACGCCAAATGGCTCATGAACAAGAACTCCAAATCAATGAAATGAAATTGATGTTCTTTACAAACATTAGTCATGATTTACGCACCCCGCTGACGCTTATTATAACCCCGATGCAAGCGTTGCTAAAGGAGATAACCGATGATAGTTTAAAGAAGAAGCTCGAAGTAATATTCAAAAACGCTCAACAACTTTTATCATTAATAAATTCATTACTCGATTTTCGGAAACTGGATGTGGGTGCTGAAGTACTGCATTTAAAACCTGGAAATATTGTTGATTTGGTTAGGGAGATTTATTCGTCATTTGGTGTTTATGCCGCAGAACGAAAAATTGATTTTACATTAAATAGTAGTCATGAAAATTTGTGGTTGGAGTACGACCAGGATAAAATACATAAGTCAATTGTAAATTTATTATCAAACGCATTTAAATACACTCCCAATGGTGGAATTATAAAATTAGACCTTTACATACATGAAACAGATGTCTGTGTCAGTGTGTCTGATACCGGCGTAGGTATCAGTGAAGAGGATAAAAAACTGGTCTTTAACCGGTTCTACCAAACATCTAATAATTTAAGAAAGACAGGTAGTGGCATTGGGTTACATATAGTTAGTGAATACATGAAACTTCATAATGGCTCAATTGATATTACTGATAATAAGCCAAGTGGTTGTATTTTCACATTGCGTTTCCCGCTCATTGAAAGTGCTACTGTTAGTGTTAATCCTGAGAATGATTATGTAGAAGAGTATCAAGATCCTCAGCATGAAGAAATACTGCCCCCAAAGCCTGTTCTATTATTTGTAGATGATAATCAGGATTTATGTGGGTTTATTCATGATAATTTGATGAATGACTATTCGGTACTCATTGCTAACGATGGACAGGAGGCATTGGTACTGCTGAAGCAAAATGATGTAAATATTGTAGTAAGCGACATAATGATGCCGGTAATGAATGGGGTTGAACTTTGTAGGCAAATCAAAACAAACATTGAATGGTCTCATATTCCTGTGATTTTGCTAACAGCAAAAACAGCCGATGAACATAAAATAGAAGGCCTCGAAATTGGTGCCGATGATTATGTTACCAAACCATTTAATTTGGATATTTTGAAGTTGAGAATATTAAAATTCTTTGAATGGAGTCTGAAATCACACAAAACGTTTAAGCAAAAGTTGGATGTGAATCCTCACGAAATTACAATTACTACACTCGACGAAAAAATGATTGAAAAGGCCGTAAATATTGTTGAAAAACACATAAGTGATACTGAATTCAGTGTTGAGATGCTTGGTGAAGCTTTGGGTTTAAGCAGAGGTCATCTTTATAGGAAACTAATGGCTATAACAGGTAAGGGTCCTTTGGAATTTATTAGGCTCGTTAGATTGAAAAGAGGGAAACAACTTTTGGAAAAAAGTCAGTTGCCAATCTCGCAAATAGCTTATCAGGTCGGATTTAACTCGCCTAAGCGCTTTACTAAGCAATTTAGGGAGGAATTTGGTATGTCACCATCTGAATATGTCAGAATGATGAAAAATGACGAAATAGAATAATATATTTATGCACCTTACTTGTTGAAAAGTAGTGGTAACGAATAGAAAGAAGTTGCGGTAATTTTTACTGCAACTTTTTTTATTGACCATAAATATGACTTAAAATCTTAACACTAAAATGATTCTCTTCATTTTAGTGTTAAGATTTTAAGTCATATTAAGAGGGATATGAAACTATCAATCCACGCATTAGTTCTTTCAATGATAAACCTTTCTTTGTATAGTGAATCATCCAATAAATACTCATCTTTTGTTTCTCCATTACGGTAATTAGATACAACATTGGGAATAATACCCCATTTGTTAGAAACCGAACGAAAGTTTTTAGAATCAAACCCTGAATCAGCATTTGTAAAAAGCCCATCAGTTCTAATTTGTACCTTTTTTAATGTAG
>DATFAW010000072.1:0-2611 GCA_035254165.1 Paludibacter sp. | reverse complement strand
CCATACTTCTCTTGTTTTTATAAATATTAATGTATTATATTGGTTTTCTGTTAAATTTATTATCTCATTTGGAGTCAACTTGGCAATTAAAAGCGGTACAATCAACAAAAAAATTATCGCATTCACATACTCACTATTTTTAAAGATTAACGATGCTACAATATTACAGCAATTATTTTTAACTAACTCTAATTTTTTTCTCATTTCTTTCTAATTTTTTTCTAATTTTTCGTACATTCGACGTTAAATATTGAATTACATTGAGCTCGTGAGAATAAAACTGGCTTTTCCATCGAAAAAAGCAAATTCCACAAATAAAAAAAACGATTATGAAAACCTTCGTTTGGCGAAGCGTCCTGTGGCTGTTGCACAACTGTATCAAAATCCCCTATTTTCTTTCAAAAAATCTGACTTTCAAAACATCTATAATCCGACAAAATAAAAATTCTCGATTTTGTCGATAAGAATGGCTTCAAAAGCAGCAAAAGAAATCTGCATGATTGAAAAAAACATTTATTAGCTCTGCTTCTGTAACTTTTTCTATTGCAGCGATAGAGTTTTCACCCTTAAATCTCAACAGCTTTTTGATATTATGTAGCAGCCATTAGCATATGTTTGTTTGCCAAATCAATTCCTTTGGTATAAACCTTCCACATTCCAACAAAACAGAGTAAGGTCGCCAGCACAGGTTTTACAGTAGCTGACCGTAACGTTTTCATTTGCTTCCCCTTTATAGAAGTTGCTCTTTCATGCATTCGGTAGTAATATGGCTTGTCAATGCTATCTTCCAATGTTTTAAACCCAAATTGTCCATTAGAACTGTCCAATTTTAGAGTGTCTTTATTTTGAGTCCAATTTTCTAATGGAGGCCATTAGAAAATTGGAATTATAGGCTATTTGTTATCAACATGTTATATTGCATTAATCATTAAATTTGCGTATTATTCTCGTAATATAATGCAAGCTTATGGAATTAGAGTTCGTAGATCAGGAGATTACTGCTTATGGTGGGTTGGCTATCTTGAAACAGATGTTGACTCAATCCGGTTTTGTAGATAAATTGGAACATTTACCATTGCTAGTCCAAGGGTCTAATCGGGGTTATTCTCCCATTCAGTTGTTTGTTCAGTTTATGTCAGGTGTATGGTGTGGTGCCAACAGGTTTTCGCAGTTGGATATAACCCGCATGGATAGAAGTATTCAAAGAATGTTTGGCTGGGATAAAATGCCAGAACATAAGGCTTTTCAACGTTATTTTGAAAAGTTCGACATGACTACTACCTATTCCGTTTTTAGCAGCCTTTACCGTTGGTTCTTTGATAATCTGAAGTTTGACAATTTTACATTGAATATTGATTCTTAGGTTATTACACGTTATGGCGAACAAGAAGGAGCGAAAAAAGGCTATAACAAACATAAGCCTGGTCGCAAATCGCAACATCCTATTATTGCCTTTGTTTCAGAAATAGAAATAAAAGCTGTAATATAGCAGTTGCAAACAGAATTACGTTTTTCTTCATTTTGAGTTAATCATTTGCTTTGATTGTTTCTTTTCTACCATGATAGATTCGCGAAGGACTAATCCAATATTTCGAAGGTATCGTACCTATATTCGTTGGATTATACACGCGCTTCAACCAGTAAAGATGATATAAAATGGCTTCGAATTGTTTTTTATAAATAATCCGGCCATTGTCAAACACAATCTTTCCCGTTTTACCTTCCATGAGGATAAAATCAAAATGAGCTTTTATATCACCGGCCATCTCAGCTCGCTTTACAACTTCAGTAAAACTTTCCATTTCTGTTTTAATATCAAGAATAGAATTTCCATCCATTAACCAATCATATGCAAAATTACACTCATCGAAGCAGCAATGTTCTGGAGTAGACATTACTTGCTGATAATCTTTACTCCGCATGAACAAGTGGTTTATTTCAGGATTATTCTTATACAGGCAAAAACACCCGGCTGTAAAATCAGGACGTACACTTATAAAATCATAAGTACCTAACATAGCATCATCTAAAAACTCGCGAAGATTACCCAGTATAATATCTAAATCCATGTGTCCCCAAAAATCATAACCGGCTATTAAATCCGAAAAGATATAACCGTATGCAGGTTTAAAATCATTGAGTTTGTACCCATGTTTTATGGCTGCAGCAAAACCCAATTTTTCGCTAGCCGTCTGTTCCATATCTTCTAGCATTTTGTAGATAATCTTTAGGTTAGGAGGTAGATTTTGTAATGTCTCAGGATTATCTGAAATAATAATAAAATCGACTGATGGATTAAATCCACAGGAATGAACAAAATACGGTAAATACCAAGGATAGGGGCCTGACCAACAGGCAATCATTACAATTGATTTCATGTGCGTTTTTTGTATTTTTATGTGTTATACTAATATGCTAATATCTTTAAAAGCACGTCGCAAAATGATTTGCTTTATTTCTAAACAAACAAAATTTATTTTGAAAGTAACTGTTCCAGTGAGAAGGCAAGTTTTTGAATATCCAACTCAATTTTATCTTTCTCTAATGATCCTCCTGATTTTATTAAAACAATCTTACCTGATTTATCTACAATAATAGTTGCGGGAAATCC
>DATFAW010000071.1:0-15293 GCA_035254165.1 Paludibacter sp. | reverse complement strand
TATGTGGTTGAATATTCTTTTAAGGAGTACGACATTTAATTACGACATCTACTTAGGGCATTAATCAATGGGATAATATTGGCGTAACACAAATTCCAACAGCCACGCTTGTATAAGCCTCACATTTTTCGTACTTTTGTGCAACTTTCCGAAACAATAAAATTTCAATCCGAAATGGAATTGTAAATTGTAAATCAGTAAATTGTAAATAAAAGATATGTTGGAAAAAATTATCATCCTCGATTTTGGTTCTCAAACCACCCAGTTGATTGGTCGCCGCCTGCGCGAACTGAACGAATACTGCGAAATTCTTCCGTACAATAAGTTTCCTGAAAACACCGACGACATAAAAGGGGTGATTCTTTCGGGCAGTCCATATTCTGTTTATGATCCTACTGCATTCAAAGCCGATTTGAGTGGTATTCGTGGAAAACTGCCGGTATTGGGTATTTGCTACGGAGCTCAATTTATGGCTTATACTTCGGGCGGAAACGTTGAGCCGGCCGGTTCACGCGAATATGGCCGTGCTAATCTTTCGTTCATCGACGAAGACGATCTATTACTCAAAGATATTCAACCCGGGTCACAAATATGGATGTCGCACGGCGACAGTATTACCAAAATACCGAAGCATTTCAATAAAATTGCCAGCACGGACGATGTAGAACTGGCAGCATACAAAATAGAAGGCGAGCAAACCTGGGGAGTACAGTTTCACCCGGAAGTTTTCCACACGCTCGACGGAATGCAACTATTAGAAAACTTCCTGAATATATGTGGTTGTGCACGCGACTGGTCGCCGGCTTCGTTTGTTGAGAGTACGGTTGCTGAACTAAAAAAACAATTAGGCGACGACAAAGTGGTACTTGGGCTTTCCGGAGGTGTTGACTCATCGGTAGCGGCCGTATTGCTCAATAAAGCTATTGGTAAAAACCTGACTTGCATTTTTGTTGATCATGGTTTACTCCGCAAAAATGAATTCGAAAACGTAATGAAAGATTACGAGCACCTTGGCTTGAACGTAATCGGCGTAAACGTAAAAGAACGTTTTTACAAAGCATTGGCCGGAGTTTCTGATCCGGAACAAAAACGCAAAATCATTGGCAGTGGCTTCATCGACGTATTCGACGAAGAAGCTCACAAAATAAAAGATGTAAAATGGTTGGCGCAAGGCACCATTTATCCTGATATCATTGAATCGCTTTCTATTACCGGAACAGTGATTAAATCGCACCACAATGTGGGTGGACTTCCTGAAAAAATGCACCTTAAATTGTGCGAACCATTGCGTTTGCTTTTCAAAGACGAAGTGCGCCGCGTGGGAACCCAACTGGGTATGATGCACCATCTTATCAAACGCCAACCGTTCCCCGGACCGGGATTGGCCGTGCGTATCCTGGGTGATATTACTGCTGAAAAAGTACGCATATTGCAAGAAGCCGACGATATTTTCATCAACGGACTCCGCGAATGGAACCTGTACGATCTGGTTTGGCAAGCGGGTGTTATCCTACTTCCGGTTCAATCGGTTGGCGTAATGGGCGACGAACGTACTTACGAAAATGCTGTTGCACTCCGTGCCGTAACTTCTACCGACGCTATGACAGCCGACTGGGCACAACTTCCTTACGAGTTCCTGGCCAAAATGTCGAACGAAATTATCAACAAAGTAAAAGGTGTGAACCGCGTAGTATACGACATCAGCTCTAAACCACCTGCAACTATTGAGTGGGAATAAAAAAACAAACCTCAAAGAGTGCGAAGCACCTTTGAGAGTTTTGTTATTAGCCTTCGGCGATATTTACTTCTGTTATTAGCCTTCGGCGTTATTAGCTTCGCGATATTTATACTTCGTATGATATTTGCCTTCGGCGATATTTATTGTTATTAATGGAATTATTTCAAAGTGCAGTCTTAGTTTCTAAGATTGCACTTTGTGTATTCAGCAATTTGAGACTAACTTTGCACTTCAATTATAAATTGTGCATTATCCATTATGAATTATGTTGATTGATACCCATTCCCATATTTACTCCGAAGATTTCGATGCTGATCGTGTCGAAACAGTTCAACGTGCCAAAGAGATTGGTGTGCAGCATGTCATTTTGCCAAATTGCGACAGTAGTACGTTACCACAAATGCTATCTTTAGAAGCTGAATATCCCGGCTATTGCCATGCAACAATCGGCCTTCACCCAACAAGCGTCAAGGAAAATTACGAAGAAGAACTTGCACTGGTTCATTCCGAATTAGAACGTAGAAATTGGCTGGCCATTGGCGAAATCGGCATCGACCTATACTGGGATAAGACCTTCCTTACTGAACAAATAAAAGCATTTCAACAACAAATAGACTGGGCGCTGGCATATAACTTGCCTGTGATTATTCATGTCCGCGATTCGTTCCACGAAACTATGAATGCACTGGCGCCTTACAAAAATTCAGGGCTAACGGGTGTTTTCCACAGCTTTACCGGAACATTGGAAGAAGCTCAGGAGATTATTGCTTTCGGCGGCTTCAAACTTGGAATAAATGGCATTGTGACCTTCAAAAACTCCGGATTAGCAGCTGTTGTTGGGCAGATTGATTTAAAACATATCCTGCTCGAAACCGATTCTCCTTACCTCACTCCCGCCCCACACCGCGGCAAACGGAATGAAAGTGCTTACGTAAACCTGGTTTGTAAGAAATTAGCTGAAGTTTATCATTGCTCCGAAACAGAAATAGGTGAACAAACAACTCTGAACACCAAATCTCTATTTAAAAATCTGAACGATTAAGGTTCAAATCTCTTGCATTCCGCCTATTTCTTTCACTCCTTTAATTTTCATATCTCGGTTTCTTTTTATACATTTGTGCTTCCAAAAAATACGGAGAGGTGCTCGAGTGGTTGAAGAGGTACGCCTGGAAAGCGTATATACCCCTAAAGGGTATCGAGAGTTCGAATCTCTTCCTCTCCGCAAAAAAAAGCATAGCATAACGCTATGCTTTTTTCTTTTTTATATACTACGTCTACATTCTATGATTAGAACAGTCTAACAAACAGTATATTGATCAGACAGATAATATCGTTGAGTGATCGAGGTGACTCTGCTTCTGATTCGTTAAATCTAACAAAAAAAGCTGCAAAACAGGTATTGATCGAAGATGATTGTTAAATAAATTACTTCGACATAAAAATAGATTGCCTGTTCGAGACTCCGTTAAAACTATCGACAAAAGCTTTCACTCAAATACATGACATTGCGAGAGAAGAATTCAATCAGCAAAACAATTTCTAAACTCAGTATAATAAAACAACAGTCTGTTATGCCTGTTCGTTAAAGATGCAATCCACACTTATGCACTGATATCCAACCCTTATAATCGAACTAAAAATAGAATACGAAATAGTCCACACATATTAAACATTTATCCACTTACCATACAAGATATTTTATTTATTTTCGTACTTGACTTTATTTCAAATACATGAAAAAAATATTCCTTGCGACTATTCTCTCCATCCTGAGTTTGGTATCATTGTGGTCATTGCCCTATAAAATAAGCTATCTGACAGCCGATAATGGCTTGTCGCGTAATTTGGTGAATCAGATTTTTCGTGATTCGCGAGGGTTTATGTGGATTTCAACCAGCAATGGATTGGACCGCTACGATGGATATGATTTTATTCACTTCAACAACCGGAGTTTAGGAAATACTTTGCTAAATGATAATGTTCGTTGTGTCGAAGAGGATAATAATGGCAACCTTTGGATTGGCACGGAGAATGGGCTTAACTTTCTCAATTATCAAACTGGAGAAATTGTATGTGCTGATGAAATGCAAGACTCTAAACTTAAACTACATTCTAATGCCATAAGTTTTATAAAGAAAGACGAATTGGGTGACTTGTGGATTGGTTATGACAAAGGGTTAGCTAAGCTGCGCTACACCTCTGGCAAATACGCGCAAACAGAGGCTATCTATCAAAGCACTTCAGCAATCACAGCATTCTTACGACTCAACGGAAATATCTATCTGGGAGAAGATAACCGGATATTCCGTTTAATTAAAGGCAGCAATGGAAGATATAACAAAGTGAGTGCGGGCGAGAAACTGAAAGAGTTTCCTGGTTTTATAAATGTCTTATATTACGACAATGGCTTAATTTGGATTGGAACTTCCATTGGCCTTTATAAATACGAACCAACATACGAAACCTTAACCTCTTATCTGGCAAATCCCCTACAAATCAATTCACTTTCATCGAGCTACATAACTAACATTAGCAAAAATCAAAATGGACAGTTATTGATTGGCACACTTATCGGATTAAACATCTATGATTATCGTACGGATAAGTTTGAACACATTACGTCCGAAAACAACCCAAGTGGTATAATACTGAATAATAACTTTATAAGTTGTATTTTTGTTGAAGAAAATTCGATATGGATTGGGACTGAAAAAGGAGGAATCAACCTCTTAACACCCGACTTAAATATATTTAACAACGTTATTCATTCTCCTGATAATCCGGCAAGCTTGTCAAAAAACCCGGTAAATTCTATTTACGAGGATAAATCGGGAGATTTATGGGTAGGAACTGTTGAAGGCGGACTTAATCTACGTAAACATGGCTCAACAGCTTTTTCGCACTATTATAGTCAGTTAGGGAATTCAAAATCATTGAGCCACAATTCTGTGAGTTCCATTTGCCAGGATTACCGGGGCGACTATTGGTTTGCAACATGGGGAAAAGGGATTAATCGACTGAAATACAAAGACAAATACAATCCAGTGTTTCAGGAATTTTATAACAATCCCGCTTCAAAAAAATCGATAACAAACGATTTTGTAGCCGCTATGGCATCCGATGAAAAAAATCATGCTTTGTGGATAGGCACGCGGATTGGATTAGATTTTCTGGATTTGGATACCGACCAGTTTACACATGTATTAAGCTATTTGCCTGCAGAAAAATATCTTCGGTTTATAACCGGAATGTATATCGACCGGAATAGAAGGCTGTGGATAGGTACTGCCAATGGACTATTTTGTATTTATTTAGACAAAACCAACATAAAACGGAATCGGATATATTACAAGCATTTTCGATACGAGCTGACCAATCCATCGTCACATAAAATTGAGAAAATAAACTGTATACTAGAAACCAAAGAGGGTAAATTATGGTTTGGCAGCAATGGAAATGGAATTTATTGCCTTAACGAAAAAGCAGATGAAATGAAGTTTCAAAACTTCAACGCAAGTACCGGCTTACTCGATAATGTGATATATGGAATGTTGGAAGATGATGCAGGCAGAATCTGGCTTAGTACCGACAAAGGTTTATGCGCTTATGATCCCAGCCGGAATAGCAACAGAAGCTTCACCAAAGTAGATGGACTTATGTCAAATCAGTTCTATTGGGACTCGTTTTGCAAAGGACGTGATGGGAAAATGTACTTTGGGAGTATCGCCGGGTTTACGAGTTTTGACCCTTTAAAATCGACTCCAATACTTGTTAAGAACAAGGCTTCTATTACCCGCATCAAGGTATTGAATGAAGACATATTTCCAGCAAATTTTAAAAATTCGGATCGCCATTTGAAATTTGAGGGAGCTAATCTGAATCAAATCATACTCAGGGAATCGGACAAGGCATTCAGTGTCGAATTCTCTGCACTCTGTTACAACCTCTCTGATAAGGTTAAATATGCTTACCGCTTAAAGAATTTTGATAATAACTGGACAGAAGTGAGTTCGGACAGACGGTTTGCGAGCTTTACAAACATTAAATACGGCAACTACGAACTTGAAATAAAATGCACAAACACCGATGGAACTTGGTCTGACCAAATTACAACACTCAAAATTAAAGTAGTCCCGCCATTCTATAAAACATGGTGGTTCATCATTCTATTTCTTAGCTCTATCGTTTACGGGGTCTATCAATATTCTGTTCATAGGATCAATTTATTGAAAAAACAAAAAATTCAGCTAAAACAATTGGTTGAGGAGCGAACCCACGAAATTGAACAACAAAAAGAAATGCTCGAAGAGCAAGCCAATCAGTTGAAATCAAACATGAAAGTGCTGATTGGGCATCAAGAAGAGGTATCGCGACAAAACGAGATGTTGATAGCACAAAATCAAAAAATCACGCATCAAAAAGAAGAACTTATTTTGCTTTCTAGAAAAGTACAAGAAGCTAATATTGACAAAATCTCATTCTTCACCAACATTACGCACGAATTCAGAACGCCAATTACATTAATTCTAGGACCGGTGGAACGCGCACTAAAATTAAGTACAAACCCCAAAGTGCTTGAGCAACTTAATATCGTACAACGAAATTCGCGTCTGCTACTGGGACTTATCAACCAGCTAATGGATTTTCGAAAAGTCGATTCCGGGAAAATGGAGTTGGTCAAAACTCAGCAAAACTTTGTTGAATTTTTAGACGATTTGATCCTGCCATTCGAAGATATGGTAAAAGATCGTGGTATTACCTTCCGCAAACAATATCGGATAAATCCGTCTGAATTTCTTTTCGACAGGAGCAATATGCAAAAAGTACTGGGGAACTTGCTTTCAAATGCAATTAAGTTCACTCCCGATCATGGAATGATTACTGTTATTGCCAGTACTTATGTTGACAAATCCGATAAGAAGGAACGGCTTTATGTGGCAGTAAAAGATACCGGAAAAGGTGTTCCGGAAGAAGATATGGAAAAAATATTCGATCGGTTCTACCAATCAAAACAAAATCAGGCACTTTCCGGATATGGACAAAGTGGCACCGGCATAGGGCTCTATCTGTGTAAACGAATTATCCAATTGCATAAGGGTAAAATTGACGTGATAAATCAACCGTCAGGTGGTTCATGTTTCAGGTTCATCATCCCGATAGAACGTCGGTTATCAAGCGTTGTTTCATTAGATGGAAAACCGCTGGAAATGATAGTGGCTAATGAAACTGCTGAGAAAAATGAAATTTCCGAAAACATTTCGAGAGGCAAACCTATCTTACTGATTGTTGAGGACAACAACGATATGCGTCAATATATTCGCTCTATTTTGAGTTCTGAGTTTAACGTTCTCGAAGCTCCCAATGGCGTGGTTGGGCTCGAAGTTACCAACCGATACCTCCCCGATCTGATTATCAGCGACATTATGATGCCCGAAATGGATGGCATGGAATTTTGCAAACGGGTGAAAGCATCTTTCACTACATCGCACATTCCGGTTATCTTGCTTACAGCCAAGTCATCGACCGACACGCAAATCGAAAGTTTCCAACTTGGAGCTGATGCATTTCTGGTAAAGCCGTTTGACGAAGATTTATTAAGAGCCATAATCCACAACCTCAATGAAAAACGGAAACGGATTCAGCTAAACTTTGCGGAGAGTATGGATTCCAAAACATTGAATTTCGACGATGAATCGTTAGACAAAAAGTTTATTGACAAGGCTTTGAAAGTTATTAAAGAACACTATACCAATCCTGATTTTGATGTCACAGAGTTTATGGATGCCATGGGAATCAGCCGGAGTTTGTTGCATAAAAAACTGAAGAATCTGGCAGGACAGTCCGCCAGCCGCTTTATCCGCATCTACAGGCTTAATATTGCCCGCGAACTTATTATTAAAAACAGGGTAAATCACTCGCTTAATATTTCCGAAATAGCTTACGAAGTTGGGTTTAATGATCCAAAATATTTTACACGATGTTTTACCAAGCATTTTGGCATTCAACCCAGTTCTTTTTTTGATGACAAAAAACAACAATCAGATTGATTTATATTGTTTTATAATTCCTGTTGCATAATTACAAACGAATAGTTATGCAACTGGAATTTTGTAAACAATGTTCATCCTTCCACCAAAAAAAAGATTTAGTCCACCTCTCATTGCACAATTTGTACTTTCTTTGTACTATCAAAAAACTCATCGAAAATAAAATAGAATTTTATTATGAAAAAAACAAAATCTTTAGTTGTGTTGATATTCTCAATTGTATTGGGAACGCAACTAATTTCTTCACAGACGCACAACATTCAGGTTGATGTCAAGAAACCAGGTTCACCCATTCAGAAAACGATGTACGGAATTTTCTTCGAAGACATCAATTACGGAGCTGATGGTGGACTTTATGCTGAGATGGTAAAAAACCGTTCATTCGAATTTCCTCAGAGCCTCTTGGGTTGGACTACCTTTGGCAACGTAGAAGTGCTGAAAGATGGTCCTTTTGCCAATAATCCAAATTATGTACGCCTTTCATATCCGGGGCATGATGCAAAACAAACCGGACTCGACAATGAAGGATTCTTCGGAGTTGGCGTAAAGCAGGATGCCGATTACCGTTTCTCGGTTTGGGCTCGCTCGGCTGATGGTGCAGGTAGTATCCGCATTGAACTTATCGACCCTGAAAGTAATGTGTTTTCGACCCAAAAGCTGGCAATCGATTCCAAAGAATGGAAAAAATACCAGTTGGTTGTGAAATCGGGCAAAACAGAAGCGAAAGCCCGTTTGCGTATTTTCCTGACCTCGAAAACTGCTGTTGATATGGATCACGTTTCGCTTTTCCCGGTTGATACCTGGAAGGGACGTGAAAACGGTTTACGTAAAGATTTAGCACAGGCATTGTACGATTTACATCCCGGCGTTTTCCGCTTCCCCGGCGGTTGCATTGTGGAAGGAACCGATTTAGAAACACGCTACCAATGGAAGAACTCAGTTGGACCGGTAGAAAATCGCAAACTGAACGAAGACCGCTGGGAATATACGTTCCCAAACCGCTTCTTCCCCGATTATTTTCAATCGTACGGCATGGGATTCTTTGAACTTTTCCAACTATCCGAAGAAATCGGTGCAGAACCGCTTCCCGTTGTCAGTTGTGGACTATCCTGTCAATTCCAAAACTACGATAATAAAGCGCATGTTGCTGTCAATGATTTAGATTCATACATCCAGGACGCACTCGATTTGATCGAATTTGCCAACGGAGATGTGACCACTAAATGGGGAAAACTACGTGCCGACATGGGCCACCCGGCTTCGTTTAATCTGAAAATGATGGCTGTTGGTAACGAACAATGGGGAACTTTGTATCCAGAACGTCTCGAACCGTTTTTGAAAGCTATTCGTGCTAAATATCCGAATTTCAAAATCGTAGGAACAGCAGGTCCAAGCCCCGATGGAAAAGATTTTGATTTCGGTTGGAAGGAAATGAAACGCCTGAAAGCCGACCTGGTAGACGAACATTATTACAAAGATCCTCAATGGTTCCTGGCCAATGCTAAACGCTACGATAACTACGACCGCAAAGGACCGAAAGTATTTGCCGGCGAATATGCCTGCCACCCGAAAAATCGCAAAAACAATTTCGAATCGGCGCTTTGCGAAGCAGCCTTCATGACCGGATTCGAACGTAATGCCGATGTGGTTTATCAATGTACTTATGCGCCACTTTTTGCACATGTCGACGGCTGGCAATGGAAGCCCGATTTGATCTGGTTCGATAACCAACGCAGCGTTCGTTCGGTAAACTATTATGTTCAGCAGCTTTACGGGATGAATGTAGGAACAAACGTTTTGAATACAGTTGAAAATAAATTGCCTCTTGCCGGACAAGATGGCATATATGCTTCGTCGGCATTGGATAAAAACAAGAACGAAATTATCCTGAAAATTGTCAATACGTCAGACGTGTCTAGAAAAGTAACCTATCGCCTCAACGGGCTGAAAGCCTCTGACCGAAAAGGAACTCAAACGGTTCTGAAATCAGACAATCCCGATCAGGAAAACACGCTGGACAATCCCAATGCAGTAGTTCCGGCAACAAAAGAAATTAAAGTGACCGGCAACACACTGGAAGTGGAACTGGCTCCAAAATCATTTAACCTGTTCACCATAAAATTATAATTGGAGTAAACAGTAATTGCCGGCAGAATACGCTCAGCATATCAACCCATAAAAAGGTTTATTGAAGTTCATTTCAATAAACCTTTTTTATATCCAAGACGTATCCTGAGTCATGTCATTGATCGTTTTACTTCGCCAGCATTCATGCCATAACAACAAAGCAAACCTGAAACATCACGCGACTGCATCGTTTTGTTGATAAACATTTCAGAACAAACTAAGCTTATATAGTTTAAAGAAAGGTAAAGACGCCTGCTGATTATGCATGCGCACATTTATATCTACAAGTGGATAATTGAGTTTGTTCCTCTTTTTTTTCTTTATATACAATTGTCCACTAGAAATAGACATATGTTCACGATGCCACAATCTACTATCCATATATTTGTAGCGGCAAGATAAACTAGTTATCAATACTTTTCACCAGATTTATTTCAGCAACGCTAAACATTAGTCCTAATTTCACGAAATACATATTTACAAAACAGACAAAATATACTAATCATTTAAAATTATCAAGTTATGAAAACAAATCATTCACCTTAGTTTAATTCCATCACTTTCTCTGATTTAACTTTTTATTTATAACCATGAAAATTCACGAAAACAAAAAAGTATGTGCGAAACATCAAGAAATGGAGCTACTGATGCAATTTTGTGAATTGAAGGAGTGCTTGATTGGAAAAAGATCTAACTCCCTGTAAACGATTAAAAGCAGAATAGTCGAATTTCAAATATGGCCTAAAACCAGACTACTATTCCTGTTATAAAACAAAATCAACGTGTAGGGTGTAAACCTGACACTTTAATTATACTAATACAAATAACAATTAATTCTAATTTCATGAAAATCACTAAACTAATGACGTGCACTGTGTGTGCAGTAGTCTTGGCTTTCAGCTTATTTGGGTGCGATCAATTGGACAACTTTTCAATTGACTCCCCCTCTGATCTGCTAAACAAGATCGACTCAATTGCAGCGTCGAAACCAAACACAGGTGACACAATATACGTCACCATTAATACCGCAATCGTGGGAAACGAGGATAATAGTTCCGCTTGGTGGACAGCATTCTCTGATTACTTCACCATTCCTTCCAACAAACTCTTGCATATGGAGTTTATCAACTACGGTTCAGGTGTCAATAACTGGAATAACTGGAATCTTTGCGTTGCCAATGCAAAGCGTGATGCCGCTACCTATGCTGAATACTTTGTCCTCCGTTCAGATGCTTACGGATGGGGTGGCACAATGGCATCTCAAGGTTATCTTTTCGATGCCAGTAAAATTACTAATGATTACCCTGATACCGATGCAGATGGCGATATTTGGAACGACTTCCGCAAAACGATGCAAGGTGCACGTGTTACTATTGAAATTGACCACGCTTCTACCGGTTATGTACTTGTAACAGCTACTACAGTTGGAACTAATGGTACAACGATGACAGAAACATATCAAGAAAAAGTTTCCGGAGTTGATGATCTCGTTTCTTCCTTAGTTTGCGATGGCAGTCATTTCCTAATGAAAAAAGTCTATCTCATTCCTTCTAAAGTTATTTATCAACCCGAAACACCTACAGAAAAAGTAACTTACAGAGCAGACATGACTGCAACCATAACAACAGCAACAAATCAAGTATATAATTATACATACTTTGCTAAGGGACTTCCGGAAGGAGGTTTTGGTTCATTTTTGATTACCGATGGTGGACACATGGTAATGAATCCTACTGAAACTTATTATTGTGCTCTTGCTGACACAACAAATGCTGCAGCCTGGTTTTATCCCTATTCTGCCGTAACAACTGTTGGCGTAGTGGATAACAGTACACCATGGTGGAGTGCATTTACTAATTATGCCTCAGCAACGGGCGAAGGATATTTCCACTACAAATTTGTAAACTATTCTAGTAAAGCCAACAATTGGAATAACTGGCTTCTTGCTTTAACTAATGGACAAAGCCGTAGTAGTCTAAATTATAAAGAATACTTTATACTACGTGCTGATAATTTTGGTTGGGGTACATATTATCTGGGAGCCAATCTAACTAATAATTTCAATTTTGACAACTTCAAAACTGACATGGATGGTGCTACTATTGTGATTTCCTTAAAAGTTTCTGTAGAGAGTACAAAAGCAGCTAAAGTCAGTAAGATTTTGAAAAGCAGAGCATTGAAACCTGGAGAGACAATAAAATAGCACACTAAAAGTAGATTAATCACTAAGATAAAATCGATATACAATGAAATATACATATTTATTCCTATTAGGATTGCTGGCGCTAGTAGCACCGGCGACATATGCAGAAAGTACCGGCAATACCGGCCAGATGTCAATAACTCAACCGGGCAATATAACAGTAAAAGGCCAAATTGTTGACGAAAAGGGAGAGCCGATTGTTGGCGCATCCATAAAACAAAGTAGTACAACGAATGGTACCATAGCTAATCTTGATGGAGAATTCTCTCTTTCTGTTCCTTCAAATGCTACGCTGGTTGTATCATCTATAGGATGCAAAAAACTGGAAGTAACCATTGGAAATAAAACAAACCTAGGAAAGATTACTCTAATTTCTGATTTGAAAGAGCTAAGCCAAGTAGTAGTAATAGGTTATGGCACACAGCGAAAAGTTGATCTTACAGGCTCAGTGGCCATTGTCAACACCGAAGATTTGAAAAAAGTATCTAACTCAAATATCTCGAGCATGCTGGAAGGGAAAGTAGCCGGTGTCCAAATTACAAGTGACGGACAACCGGGTGCAGATCCTACTGTTCGTATTCGTGGTATCGGTTCGTTTGGTAGTACCGCACCTCTGTATGTAGTAGATGGAGTACCAATGGGAACAACTATACGTGACTTTTCTCCAAATGACATAGAATCTCTTCAGGTACTGAAAGATGCTTCGGCTGCTGCCATTTACGGTTCCCGTGCAGCCAATGGTGTGATTATCATCACCACAAAGCAAGGTAAGAAAAACCAACCTATGAGAGTAGACTACAGTGGTTACACTGGTTTTGACAATGTTCAAAAAGGAGTGTATGATGTAATGGATTCCAAACAGTATGGCCAGTACATAAACTCGGCCTTCTCCAATAGCAACATGAGTGTTCCCGGTGGATACGATCCTACCAACGTAAACTATTTATATAATACTGATGGCAGTGCAAAAGTGAACACAGACTGGTTCAAAGAAGCATTCAAAACCGGTATACGTCAGAATCATAATATCAATTTGTCTGGAGGTGGTAATAACAATACTTACAACATTGGTTTAGACTACTACAACCAAAAAGGAACTATGGTGGGTGCCGGTCCAAACTTTGAGCGTTACACAGGACGTATCAACAATACGATGACTGCCAAATTTATCAAATTCAAAACAAACCTCGTGTATAGCCATAGTCGTCAGGATAATATGGCTCTCAGTAATGCTAACGAGTATGTGCAGGGTCTATATGGTTCACAATATCCTGTAATGGCTTCGGTGTTATTGACGCCTCCAACCATCAAGGCTTACGACCCATCAACTTGGGTACTTGATGATAAAATTTCGGCTGCAACAAATTACACATACGACTCGTACGGTTATGGCACTTACTATGACAATATACATGGTGACTTGCGTGTAACAAACGTGCTGCTGGAAAATAATTTAATAAAGAGGAACTCAACGGTTGATCGTATTGTTGCTTCAGGTTCTGCAGATGTTGACCTACTGGATATGGTTGGACGGAAGAACAACAATCACAAGTTAAACTACAACCTTAACGTGTCGTACAGCCGAACCTATGCAAAAGACTTAACATTTGTGCCTGCCTTTATACAGAGTACAACCAACTACCTGTCAAAGAGCGACGAAAACCTGTCAGAGGGATATCGCAGTTACAGTGATGCTCTTATCGAAAATACGTTAAACTACGATGGTAAGTTAGGGCTTCACCACATCAATGCCCTTATTGGTCAAACATTTGAGCGCGAACTCTTTCATACGCTTACTGGAAAAGGTGTTGATATGACAGAGCCTTACTATCTGCAGGTCAATAATGCCACTACAACATCATCTGCAAGTGTTGAAAGCGAACACGTATTGGCCTCATATATCGGCCGTTTAAACTACGACTTTGATGGAAAATACCTGATTTCAGTAACCGGACGTCGCGATGGATCAAGCCGTCTTTCAGCAACTGACCGTTGGGGTTGGTTTCCATCCGTATCAGGAGGTTGGCGTCTGGATCGCGAAAGTTTCTTTCCTGTATCCGAATCGATTATAAACCTGTGCAAAGTTCGCGGAAGTTATGGTGAACTCGGTAATGAGAACATCGGAGATTACCAATACATGGATGTAATGTCAAGAGGGAACTACACTTATAGCTTTGGAAATACCAAAGTTACCGGATCTGCAATATCCAACTATGTAAACACAGCCATCAAGTGGGAAAAGAAGAAATCTCTTGATTTTGGTGCTGACTTTGCTTTTTTCAACAATCAGTTGGAATTTACCTGCGACTGGTATAAAAATACATCGAGCGACCTGCTTTATAGTGTAGCAGTACCAACTAATGCCGGTGCAACTAACGGAACCGTAACCATGAACGCTGCAACCATGGTAAACTCAGGCCTTGAGTTCCTGGTTGCTTATCACAATCGCAAAAATGCTGTTAAGTATGACATCTCGGCAAACTTATCTACCATCAAAAATAAAGTAACAAGTCTGGGTGTTTCAAACGAACCCCGTACAGATGGTTACTGCCGCACAGAGGTAGGACGTGAAGTTGGTTCATTTTATGGTTATGTTTCCAACGGTCTCTTCCGGTCGCAATCGGAAATTGATAACAATCTAAACTCAGAAGGCAAACTGGTTACTCAGAACGTCAACTCAGAAGGCAAAATACTTGACAAACCAGGAGATGTAAGATATGTTGATATTAACAACGATGGCAAAATTACCGCTGACGACCAGACATACCTGGGTAGCGGAATTCCAAAAGTAAGTTTCGGTTTTAATGCTCGTGTTGAGTGGAAAGGTTTTGATCTGAGCGTATCAGCTTATGGTGCTACAGGATTCAAAGCTGTAGATTTTGTTGACGTAGCTTTGCACAGCTCATACGGGGCCCTCAACAAGAGCGTTGATCTATTAAATGCCTGGACACCGGACAATACAACCACGAACGTGCCTCGCGTAGCATACAAATCAACCGGTTCAATAACCAACGATATGTTCAGCCAACGCTTTATTCAGAATGCTTCTTATCTGAAAATTGCAAACGTAGAATTGGGCTATAACTTCCCTGACAAATGGTTTGGTAGCTATATTAGCGGAGTTCGCATATACGCATCGGCTCAAAACCTAGCCACTATTACCAAGTATAAAGGTTAT
>DATFAW010000070.1:0-10188 GCA_035254165.1 Paludibacter sp. | reverse complement strand
TGAATATCCTTTTAAGGAATACGACATTTAATTACAACATCTACTTAGATGGAAATAAAAGATGTAATTTTGTCGCAAAATTATTCATTAATGGAACTAAGACAACTCAGATATTTTATTCGTGCTGCGGAAACGCTGAATTTTACCGAAGCAGCAGAAGCATCGTTTGTAACCGAAAGCACGCTTTCGCAACAGATGAAACAACTGGAATCGGAATTGGGAGCCCTGTTGTTTAACCGTGAGAAACGGAAAGTAAGGCTTACCGAGATAGGCGAACGTTTTTTACCCTATGCCATTCGTACGGTAGCCGATGCCGATGAATCGGTTCAGCTGGTTAAAGATTTGAAACAACTTAGAACCGGAACGTTACGTATTGGTTGTACCTATAGTTTTACCATCGAGTTGTCGAAAGTATTGTTGAAGTTTTGCAAGGCTTATCCCGATATCAATGTTTCAGTGGAGCGGCATACAGCCGGTCTGTTAATCGAGAAGCTTTATGCACATAAACTGGATTTGGTTATTTGCTTTGAACCTCAAACGGCCGATGCGTCGTTAAAATGCATTCCATTGTTCAATACCCGGTTAAGTGCAGTTGTGCACAGCACACATCCCTTAGCATCCACACAACATGTAACCATCGATGAAATGAACGCTTACCCGGTGGCATTACCGAATCGCAGTTTGTATTCACGTATATTGCTGGATCATGCTTTGCATTATAAACGTAAGTCGATCGACACCCAGTTGGAATGGAATGATGTCAACCTGGCATTACGTTTTTTGGAAACAGGGCATTGGCTCACCATTTTGCCTCAAACTTGCCTGAAGGACGAAAGCGATTTTATAACGATTCCCATTCAGGATTTGCAGGTGAATATGAAAGCGGTATTGCTGTCGCTTGAAGATGTTTATGAAAAGGCTACTACCCGGGCATTTTGCGAGATACTTAATCTGAACCAGTGGTAATACAGGAGGGTGCCGATTTATATTTGTATAGGAACATACGGTCAAAAATCATCTCATCCTGACGAATGTATTCAATAGTATTTTACAACAATAGGCTCTGACTCAGAGTCTATTGTTGTTTATGCTATCCTACGTGGGAATTATGTAATATATTCCCAAATTAATGTAACTATTTAAGGTTGCATACCGGTTACTTTTGTTTGCATAAGACACTTACTTTTATCATGGTGAAAGTCTACTTCAGCCATTGCCAAAACCTTTCCTCTTCAAGCCTTGTTATTGCTTATATAAATTCAAAACAAATTACTGCTTATCGATTACTTACTTATACATGCTTTAGGCAGGACAACAGATAATCATATTTTCAATTATGAATTTCATAGATTATTACAAGGTATTAGGAATAGATAAGTCGGCATCACCCAAGGAGGTAAAAGAGGCTTACCGTAAACTGGCACGGAAATATCATCCCGATTTGAATCCCAATAATCCGGATGCCAAAGCTAAATTCCAGCAGATTAATGAAGCCAATGAAGTATTGAGCGATCCTGAAAAGCGGAAGAAATATGATCTGTACGGTGAGAACTGGCAACATGCCGATGAACTTGAAAAACAAAGGCAACAGCAGGCGCAATCATACGCTTCGGGTGGGCGAGGAGGTTTCTCCGATGAACCATTTGCCGGAGGTTTCTCTGATTTCTTTGAATCTATGTTTGGCGGTGGCGGATCGGGCAGAGGGCGGGCAGCAAAATACAGGGGAGATGATTATACAACCGAAATTCACCTGGAACTAATTGATGCGTTTAAAACTCACAAACAAACCTTAACGGTAAACGGAAAGAATATCCGCATTACCATTCCGGCCGGAGTTGAAAACGGACAAACGATAAAAATAGCGGGACATGGTGGTCCCGGAACAAATGGTGGTCCCAATGGTGATTTATATATTACCTTTACGGTAGCTAATCATCCAAAATACAAACGACTGGGGAATAATTTATATGCCACGGTTGATTTGGACTTGTATACGGCTGTATTGGGTGGCGAAATTATGATCGACACCCTGGACGGAAAAGTAAAACTGAAAGTAAAACCCGAAACCCCCAATGGAACGAAAGTGAATTTGAAAGGCAAGGGATTTCCTGTGTATAAAAACGAAGGGCAGTTTGGCGATTTACAGGTGACGTACTCCATTAAAATACCAACCAATCTGACCGAGAAACAAAAGAAGCTTTTTGAAGAATTGAGAAATAGCAGGTAGTGATGAATTCATAATTCATAATTCATAATTCATAATTCATAATTATAGTCTATAGACGCTTCCACATGCAAACAGAAAATTTAATAGCACTCGATGAATTTTGTGCTAAACACAACATTGAAATTTCATTTGTCAGTTCGTTGCAGCAAACCGGATTGATTGAAATTACTACGATTGAAGATGCCTGGTATATTGATATGGACCAACTACTTCAACTGGAGAAATTCACCCGCTTTTATTATGAGTTGGATATTAACCTCGAAGGAATTGAAACCATCAACCATTTGTTGAAGCGCGTAAATGAATTACAGGATGAACTAACTCTGCTTAGAAACAGGTTGAGTTTGTATGAATAGGTAGGTAAAATGTAAAATGCAAAATGTAAAATGGGAATGGCGGTGATAGACATGGGAACCGATATGACATGCAAGTGAACCCCGATGAAAGGAAAGAAAACACAGATGACGCATGGTGATTTTGATCTGGAAACAGACCATTGTAATGCGGAAATAAGCTAAATGAGTAAAGCACTTACTATACTGAAGAAAACATTGAAAGCTATCTTGTGGGTGGTAGGTGTTTTTGTGCTTATATTTCTCCTGGTGGCTGGAATTATTCAGATTCCTGCTGTTCAAAACAAGATTATACACCGTGTAACAACCTTTATCAGCGACAAAACCCATACACGCGTTGAGATACAGCATGTGAGCATTTCCTTTCCTAAATCGGTAGTTATCGAAGGGCTTTATCTGGATGATCTGAAAAAAGATACATTAATCTATGCGGGTAAAGTGAAAGTAAATATCGCGCTGTACCGCCTACTGTCCAGTGAGGTAAATGTAAATTCTATTGCCATTGAAAACCTGAACTTGAATTTATATAATACTAAAACAGATTCGCTGTTCAATTATAATTTTCTGATAACTGCCTTTGCCGATACTACCCGGCAAGTTACAGCTAAGCCAAAGAAACCTTCGAAGTGGACATTCGCGGTTGATAACGTGAACCTGAAAAACATCCGGCTTCGATACGATGATGAATACGGTGGCATGAATGTATCAGCATCATTTGAAAAACTAAAACTAGCAGTGAATGAACTTAATCTGGAAAAGTCCAGATATGGAATTGACGATTTACTGGTTGAAAGATTAAGAGCCAACGTGCAAATAAGTGAGTCTGCCAGAAAGCCAACGAAGAAGTCTGCCGGTGTGTTGCCGTCCTTTACGGCCAATAAAATCCGGGTTTACAATTCGACTGTTACATACGGTGATGCGACCAACAAACAAGCTATATTAGCTGCTATAAAGCAGTTCGAATTAAACAATGGATCGGTAGATTTACAAAAAGAACTGGTAACGGTAGGTAAGGTCAATTTGTCCCATAGTGATATCCGGTTTTCGTCGGATGCTGAAACACCTGCACCTTCTTCCACAGCATTAGCTCCTGTTACAACCACAAACAACTGGAAAGTGAGCGTACAACATATCGACCTGGACGATAATGCGCTGGCTTATCAGGCAGGTAACAAGCCGGAAATAAAACATGCATTTGATGCCTCCCACCTTCGTTTTAAGCATGTAACACTTGCTGCAGATTATTTATATTATTCAGCTGCTTCCACCAAAGTGTCTGTCAGTAAATTCAACGCTACCGATCAGAATGACTTTACGATCAACCGCTTCGAAGCTGATTTCAGCATGGATTCCCATTCCATCATGGTCAACAAACTAAAACTCAAAACAGCAAGGTCATCTGTTGATGCCGACGTAAACTTGCGGTATGCTTCTTTGCAATCGTTGAAAAGCTCCCTGCCATTACTTCAGTTGAATATCAATTTGAAAAAAGCCAGGCTGAGCAACTCCGACATTGTCTATTTCAGTCCGCAACTCCGAACGCAAGCATTCTTTAAAAACACAACGAATATCACTCATGTATCGGGGCAGATAAATGGACGGGTGAATCATCTGAAAGGAAAAAATATCGTTATTCAAACGGGTGTAAATACGTTGTTGGAAACCGATTTCAGCATTGTGGGATTACCCAATGTGCAGACGGCTTATTACGTTTTTCCGGATATGAAATTGGTTTCGGGCAAACGTGATATTGAAATGATGGCGGGTTCAGCTATTCCAGCAAGCATTAATCTGCCCGAAGGGATTATCGTTCTCCTTAATTTTGAAGGAAAGCCAACATCATTTAAAACAAGCCTGGGCATGAGCAGCAGTTATGGAAGTGCCAACCTGGTTGCAACGATTGATCCCGGGGAAAACTTCAATGGTGAGCTGGATATTACTGAATTTGATTTAGGCAGCTTGTTGAAGAATAAGTCTATGTATGGTCCCGTATCTTTAACCGCTCAAGTGAATGGACATGGGCTGGATCAGAAAACGATGAAAGCTCAAATTAAGGCGGATGTTTCACAGATTTACCTGAACAAATATTTGTATCACAATTTATTGGTAGATGGTACGGTGAGTGGTCGCGAATTTGCAGGGAAAGTCAATTTGAATGATAAAAATGCAATATTAGATTTTGATGGATTGGTGAATCTGACTCCCGATCGGGAAAAATATAAATTTCATCTCAACGTAGAGGGTGCTGATCTTCAGAAACTCAATTTCACTAAGGATGATATGCGAATTGGCCTGGATGCCACTGCCGATTTAAATGGAGGAACGATGAACAGCCTGAATGGAACAGGTGGAATCACCAACCTTATACTGAATCATAATGGAAAGAAATATGTGCTCGATTCGGTATTGGTTGCATCGATCAACGAACCAAACAGAAGTGAGCTCGATGTAAGAAGTGCGCTTATTGGCTTGAAGTATAAGGGAACGGTTTCGCCCACAGCACTTCCCTCCATCCTGACTCAATATATCAATAATTACTTTCCATTTACCGATGGTGTGCCACCGAAGAATCCGGCTAAACCATCAAGTTTTGATGTTGAAATACAACTTCATAATCATCCCATATTGTCCGAAGTTCTTTTGCCTCAGTTGAAAGAATTTGAACCGGGATTTATTACGGGAAGTTTTGATAGCCGGAAAAATGAATTGAAACTGCATGGCTCCATCATACGGATGCTATATGGAACTACCGAAATAAACAACCTGGCCGTGGATGTAAATTCCGATTCTACTGCGTTGAATTATGCTGTTTCGGGTTCTGGCATTGGCAATACGCAGATGAACTTTGCCAATCTGCTATTTGCCGGAAAGATTGCCGGTAAAAAGATAGTTGCCAACCTGTCGTTACTCGATTCAACCGGAAATAAAAAGCTGTTGATTCAGTCCCAGGTGACGAAGGATAAAACCAACTACAGACTGGCACTCGATCCGAAAGAGTTCTATCTGATGAATAACCGTTGGGATATAGCGGCTGATAATTACATTGAATTTGGAAAATCAGGTTTCCTGATTCACCATCTCTTTATGAACAATGCGCAAAGCCATGTGAATATTGCTTCGGTACATGATAAGTTCAATGACGATGTGAACATTGCTGTCAAGAATTTTAAGCTGGAGGATATTTCCCGGATTGTAGAAAAAGACAGCAGCCTGGTGAAAGGCGATGTGGATGGAAATGTATTGCTTAAGCGGGTAAATAATTCATACGGAATCATTGCCGATGCCAAAATAGATAATTTATTCTTTCGAAATGTTGCTATTGGAAATTTAGCCGTAAAAGGAGAGAACCCGACCACCGAGCGATTTGATATTCAGGCAAAACTATCGGGTGCCGAAAACAAGTTGACAGCAAGCGGTTATCTGATTCCCAATGGTGGCAACAACTCGCTGCGTATAAACGGGGATATACAATCGCTTTCGATGAAAACGGTAGACGCCTTTTCGATGGGACAAATCAAGGAAGCGTCCGGAACGGCAAGCGGAAACTTTTTAGTAGCCGGAAGTACCGATGCACCTGAAATAACAGGTGAACTTACGTTCAACAACGCTTTTTTGAACCCTGCCTATTTTAACAACCGCTACGAACTGAAACATGAAACGGTCAGGTTGGCAACTGACGGACTTTATTTCGACTCATTTACCCTGTTGGATGTTAACCAGCACAAGGCAGTCATTGACGGGAAAATAAAGATGAATCATTTTACCGATTACAACTTTGGTTTGCAAGTTAATACGAAAAACTTTTTGCTGTTTAATACCTCAGCAAAGGACAATAAAGAATTCTTCGGGCGAATGATCATTGACAGTAAAATAGACGTAAACGGACCGATGGCTTTACCGATAGTGAATGCCAGGTTGAAAATGAAGAAAGGTTCTAATTTTACCTTTGCTGTTCCCGAAGACAAACTGACTACCGACAAGGGCGAAGATGTGGTTGAATTCAACAATACGCAGAATCTCAATTCGATATTATACCGGACCGATAAAAAAGTGATTAAGAAATCGGGTTTTTCCGGTTTCGACATTTCCTCTGTTGTTGAAGTGGATAAAGAAGCAACGCTGCGGTTATTAATGGATCCTGCATCTTCCGATTCGTTGGTAGTAAGAGGCGATGCAGCATTAAGCTTCACCATGGATAGAAGTGGAAAAATGAGCCTCACTGGAGCTTATAATTTAAATGATGGAAGTTATCTGATCTCCATCGAATCGGTTATAAAGCGTAAGTTCGAAATACTTCCCGGAAGTACAATTATTTGGAACGGCGATCCGTTGGATGCAGATATAAACCTGAATGCTACTTATGCGGTTCGGGCAGCACCTTATGATCTGGTGGCCGATCAGATGGCCGGTTTAAGCGATATAGAACGCGGAGGTTACAAACAAATGTATCCGTTTTTGGTGTTGTTGAAACTGCGTGGTCCTATTTTAAAACCCGACATCAGTTTCGAAATACAATTACTGCCCGAAGATAAAGGAATTATGGGTGGTGCTGTAAACCAAAAGCTGGTTATGCTGAATGATGATCCGTCTTCCTTGAACAAACAGGTTTTTGCTTTATTGGTGTTGGGTAGGTTTGTACAGGAAAACCCGTTGCAAACAGGCACTGACGCAACTTCCACCTTAGTTCGTTCCACAATTAGTAACTTTCTATCGGCGCAAATAAACCAACTGAGTTCGAAAATCGTGCCCGGCATGTCTTTAAATTTCGATATTCAATCGTACAACGATTATCAATCGGGACAGGCACAAGGACGAACACAAGTGGAAATAGGATTGAAGAAGCAGCTCTTTAATCAACGGCTGATGGTTCAACTGGGAGGAACCATCGATGTAGAGGGTGAAAAAGCAAAACAAAATTCGGCAAGCGAAATAACCAGCGATGTGACGGTAGAATATAAACTGACGAAAGATGGACGTTACCGGTTGAAAGGATTTAGGCATAATTTGTATGATGGTGCCATTGAAGGACAGATAATTGAAACCGGTGTCGGTGTGCTTTACGTACGTGACTTTGATAAATGGAAAGATCTTTTCAAAAAACCGGTAAAGAAATCAAAACGACCTGTGACAGCTAAAGAAAAATAAGAAGAACCCCTAACCCCTCCCGATAAAATAATCGGGATAAATGGCGGGGCTTTAAGACGTAGTTTTTGAAGTGGTCTTGACTTTTCATAATATCGCTCCTAAGGAGCTTTTGTTTCATTGATATTAATATTTCTACCATAATATTACTCCTAACGGAGCATTTTAAGAGCCTCGGAGAAGCGATATTATGGTAGTATGTAATTATATTCGATTTTTTAAGCTCTGTAGGAGCGATATTATACTATCATTAGAAAGTCAAGAGGAAATCTTTATAATATTATGATCAAAAAAATGAAGAGAAAAAGAAATGCAATAGACGAAAGTAACTCAGTTCCCCTTCAGAGGTTAGGGGTTCTCTCATGCTTATGGGTGGGGGGTTCTCTCTTATTTCTTTTCTGTTTGCTGCTGGCATCCTGTAGCGGTACAAGTCACCTACCCAAGGGTGAGAAGCTTTATACCGGTGCAAAAATAAAGATTGAGTCAACAGAAAAAGTCAACAATGGGAATATTAAAGCTATTGCCAAGCAAGCCTTACGCCCTAAACCGAATACCAGTTATTTTGGGATGCGTCCTCAATTGAGTTTGTATATGTCTGCCGGAACAAATCCAACCGGTAAATTTAAAAAATGGCTTAAGAGAACCGGACAAGCACCTGTATTAATGAGTAGTATTAATCCGGTAGCCACCGCTGCTGTGATAGATGCCAATTTATTTAATATCGGCATTTTCAACAGTCATACCGATTTTAAAATCAACCAAAATAAACACACAGCCAACATTATTTATAGTACGCATATTCATAAACCTTATACTGTTGAAAGTTTCAGCTATAATATTGCCGATGATAGCTTGAGCAAACTGCTTATTGCAGATAAAAAAAATTCATTGATCAATAAAGGGGATGATTATAACCTGATCAAACTGAAGGCAGAAAGACTCCGGATCGATGCATTGCTGAAAAACAGGGGTTATTTCTATTTCAATCCCGATTATTTAGTTTTTAAAGCCGACACCTCTGTTGTAAAGCATTCCATTTCATTCGTACTGAGTTTAAAAGATAGCATCCCCGATGCAGCACTGGCCGTTTATCGTATCAACAAGGTGTTTATCGACCAAAACTATTCGTTGAAAGAACAAGTTGCGGATAGTACCAAAGACACTTTGATGTATAAAAATGCTGTGTTTGTGGGTAAAAAAGCAGAAATGAACATACATCCGGCAGTGATTATGCGATCGGTTTATCTACGGAGGAATGAAGTTTACTCGCGTGAGAATCATAACATCACCCTGAACCGATTGATGTCCATGGGTAATTTTAAATTTGTGCAGGTAAAGTTCTCCGACAGTGATACCACTGCCACAGGATATCTCGATGCTACTATTTTAATGACTCCCATGACCAATTATACTTTCCGGGCGGAGCTTGATATGGTTTCCAAATCGAATAATTTTACCGGGCCACGCATGAACTTAAGTGTGTTGAACAGAAATGCGTTTAAAGGAGCCGAGCTATTAAACCTAACTATGGCCGGATCGTTCGAAGGACAATTGAGTGGTGCAAACAAGAATTCATTCTCTTATTCACTGAACCCACAGATCGAATTGACTTTTCCAAAATTCCTGGTTCCTTTCAATATTCCACCCTCAAACAGTATCTACATTCCCAAAACGAGTTTCTTGCTTTCGTACAATTTCCTGAAAAGAGTAAACTATTTCAATATGAATACCCTTCAATTCGGTTATGGATTTAAGTGGAAGTCAAGTTTTAGAGTAGAGCATGAACTAACACCCATCAGCATCATTTATACCACGATCAATAATAAATCGGATGCATTCTTAGCTTTGTTGAATTCGAATCCTTTTCTGAAAAAGAGCTATGAAGAACAATTTATTGCCGGAGGAAATTATTCATTTACCTACAACGAACAGACAATTGTGGGGAAGAGGTTACAATACTATTTTCATTTTACAGCCGAAACCGCAGGCAATCTGTTTTCATTGGCCAGTTCGTTAGCCGGTAAAAAAATATCATCCGATCAACCGTCAAAAATAGCCGGTTCCATTTATTCGCAATATGCCAAGTTTAGCGTTGATGGCCGGGCTTATTACAATTTTGGAGTGAATGATAAACTGGTGGCACGTTTCTTTGCCGGAATTGGCGATGCATATGGAAACTCCTCCATTTTGCCATACAATAAACAGTTTTTCAGTGGTGGTCCCAATAGTATTCGTGCTTTTCAGATCAATTCGCTTGGTCCCGGAACGTATCTTCAGCATACCAATGCCAATGAGTTTCTGCAACTGGGTGGCGATATAAAATTGGAAATGAACGGGGAATATCGCTTTGGAATATACAAGTTTCTGAAAGGAGCTTTATTTGTAGATGCCGGAAATGTGTGGCTGCAAAAATCAAATACCTCCAATATAGGAACTCCGTTTGCATTATCAGGTTTTATGAATGAG
>DATFAW010000069.1:0-14514 GCA_035254165.1 Paludibacter sp. | reverse complement strand
TATTCTTTTTGATTTTATTGGTTTTGTAGAACCGAAAAAAATGACTACTTTTGCAAGCTAATTTTCATCAATAAAATGAGACAATTAAAAATAACCAAATCAATCACGAATCGTGAAAGTGCATCGCTTGACAAATATTTGCAAGAGATTGGACGCGAAGATCTTATTACAGTCGAAGAAGAAGTTGAGTTAGCTCAACGAATACGCGCCGGTGATAGGATAGCGTTAGAAAAACTGACACGTGCTAATTTACGTTTCGTTGTTTCGGTGGCAAAACAGTATCAAAATCAAGGCCTCAGTCTACCCGACTTAATTAACGAAGGCAACCTTGGACTGATTAAAGCAGCCGAAAAATTCGATGAAACACGTGGATTCAAGTTTATTTCGTACGCTGTTTGGTGGATTCGTCAATCTATTCTGCAAGCTTTGGCTGAGCAATCACGTATTGTCCGCTTACCGCTTAACCAGGTAGGATCATTAAACAAAATCAATAAAGCTTTCTCTAAATTCGAGCAAGAAAACGAACGAAAACCTTCTCCTGAAGAGTTGGCTGACGTATTGGATATTCCGGTCGACAAAATAGCCGACACGATGAAAGTATCCGGTCGTCACATTTCGGTTGATGCTCCGTTTGTTGAAGGTGAAGACAACAGCTTGCTGGATGTAATGATCAATGATGATTCTCCCAACGCAGACCGCGTGTTGATTAACGAATCACTTTCTAAAGAAATAGAGCGTGTACTGGCTTTCACTTTGTCAGACAGGGAACGCGATATTGTAAAAAAATTCTTTGGAATCGGTGTGGCAGAAATGACGCTTGAAGAAATCGGAGATGAATTTGGATTGACACGTGAACGTGTTCGTCAGATTAAAGAAAAAGCGATTCGTAAATTGAGGCCAAATGCCAAAAGCAAATTATTAAAAGGATTTTTAGGGTAATCGGAATGATAGTACGATTTCTTTAAATTTGAATACGAAGCAACTCGAAAGGGTTGCTTCTTTTTTATGGCTATATTCCATTAATGGGGCTTTAAACAAATGAGGCTGTATCAAAAGTATTTGCGTACTTTTGATACAGCCCATAAAATAAAAATACTCGAATTATATTATCCCAACTTCACATCCAGATTTCGTTTCAATGCAGCCAAAAATCCTTCTGTATTTAAGTAGTTTTCTTTGGTTACGTTATCACCATAAATCAAAATAGCCAAATCTTTGGTCATTTCGCCTGCTTCAACAGTTTCTACACAGACTTGTTCCAACTTTTCGCAAAAGTTATGCAATTCAGCATTTCCGTCCAGTTTGGCCCGGTGCATCAGGCCGCGTGTCCAGGCAAAGATGGAGGCAATCGGGTTGGTGGAGGTTTCCTTACCTTGTTGGTGTTGACGATAATGGCGGGTAACCGTTCCGTGAGCGGCTTCGGCTTCTACCGTTTTGCCGTCGGGAGTTACAAGCACTGACGACATCAATCCCAACGAACCAAAACCTTGTGCTACCGTATCGGACTGAACGTCTCCATCGTAATTTTTACAAGCCCATACGAATCCACCATTCCATTTCATACACGAAGCCACCATATCGTCAATCAAACGATGCTCGTAGGTGATCCCGGCTTCTTTGTAAGCTGCTTGAAATTCATTTTCGTATACTTCCTGGAAGATATCTTTGAAACGTCCGTCGTAGGCTTTTAAAATGGTATTTTTTGTGGAAAGATACAGTGGCCATTTCTTCTCCAGCGCTACCTGAAACGAAGACCGTGCAAAGCCATAGATTGATTCGTCGGTATTGTACATAGCCATAGCTACGCCATCACCTTCGAAGTTATACACTTCCCATTCTTTTGTTTCACCGGCTTCGTTTGTAAAGGTCATTTTCAATGTTCCTTTGCCTTTGATTACGGTGTCAGTGGCTTTATATTGGTCACCAAATGCGTGACGGCCGATAACAATGGGTTTCGTCCAGCCTTGAACGTAACGGGGCACATTGTTGCAAATAATCGGTTCGCGGAAAACAGTGCCGCCAATGATGTTTCTGAGCGTTCCGTTAGGCGATTTCCACATTTTTTTTAGTCCGAATTCTTCTACGCGGGCTTCGTCGGGTGTAATGGTTGCACACTTTATACCTACATTGTATTTATTAATTGCGTTAGCCGCTTCGACAGTAACTTTGTCGTTAGTTAAATCACGATTTTCAATTCCCAAATCATAATATTTGATATCCAAATCGAGATAGGGGAGAATAAGTTGTTCTTTTATAAATGCCCAGATAATTCGGGTCATTTCATCGCCGTCAAGTTCAACGATAGGATTTGTTACTTTAATTTTTTGCATAAGTCTAAAAGCCCCCTAAATCCCCCAAGGGGGACTTTTTGGAGCATTTGTAAAAAGATTATTAATTGAATTATATGAGTTTATTCTATTGTTGCCACTCTAAAAGTCCCCCTTGGGGGATTTAGGGGGCTTTGGTTTTATCTATCCTTTAACGGCACAAAGGCCATAGGTTCACCCACGTTTTTGTAAGCCGGACGAATGATACGTTTGCTGGCAAAGTTCAATTCTTCAATACGGTGTGCTGTCCATCCTGTGATACGAGCCATGGCAAACAATGGAGTAAATACTTCGGTTGGCAGGCCGATGGCATCGTATACGAATCCGGAGTAGAAATCGACATTGGTACACACTTGTTTGTTGATGTCATCTCCTTTGAATCCCATAAAAGCTTTAACTGCGCGTTCGTCGATCAGTTCAAGAAATGCAAATTCTTTTTGTAATCCTTTTTCCATTGCCATTTGACGGGCCATTTCTTTCAATACCAACGCCCGTGGATCGGAAACGGTGTACACCGCATGCCCAATGCCATAGATCAACCCGCTTTTGTTGTAAGCTTCTTTGTTCAGCATTTTCTTTAGATAGCTGTCTATTTCCTTGACATTTGTCCAGTCTTTTATGGCTGTTTTCAGGTGTTCAAACATCTGAACTACTTTAATGTTGGCACCCCCATGCAAAGGTCCTTTCAATGATCCGATTCCTGCTGCAATAGAAGAATAGGTGTCTGTCTGCGAAGAACTTGTTACGCGGACAGTAAATGTTGAGTTGTTACCTCCGCCGTGATCGGCATGAAGAATCAGCGTCAGATCCAGAATTTTTACATCTAAATCGGTGTAGTTATTCGGGCCTTTCATCATGTACAGGAAGTTCTCTGCTATTGACATGTCTTCATTCGGGTGGCGAATGTGCAATGAACGTCCTTGTTGGCTGTGGCGAAGAATATTATATGCGTAAGCAATAATAGTCGGAAACTTTGCAATTAAATCAATTGACTGGCGAATCAGGTTGTCGCGTGAAATATCGTCCGGATTCGGATCGAAAGTATACAACTCCAATACGCTGCGAGCCAGAATATTCATGATGTCCTGTCCTTCAAGGTCAATGATATTCATTGTTGCCTTTTGGTTCAATGGCATTGCATTGTACAGGATCTTTTTGAATGTAATCAATTCTTCTGCGTCGGGTAAATATCCGGAGAGAAGCAAGAAAGCTGTTTCTTCAAATCCTAATCTGTCTTCCTGTGCCAAACCGTGAGTCAACTCTTCCACATCAATTCCACGATAATACAGTTTTCCTGGAATGGCTTTCAATCCACCTTCGGGTAGTTTTTCGTAACCCACAACATCACCTACTTTGGTTAAACCAACTAATACACCCGAATGATCTTCGTTACGCAGGCCACGTTTTACATTAAATTTGGTGAATAATTCTTTGTCAATCCGACTGGTCGTTTTAATTGTTTCCGATAACTTATAAATTAAATAATCTTGTTCCATGACCTTTGATTTTATATTGTTATTATTTCTCATTATTACTTGCTTAACACTCCAAAACTGAATTTTGTTTTTAGTGATGGATAGATTTTTGAATATTTTATTTCTGCATCGCGTTCAACGCGCTTCCTTCCTTAAACCAATCAATTTGTGCTTGGTTGTAAGTGTGAATAGCTTCGAACTGTTCGGTCGTTCCATTGCTGTGATTCAGAATGACTTTGAGGTTCTTTCCCGGTGCAAATTCGCTTAACCCGATAATGCTGATTTGGTCATCTTCACGCACTTTGCCGTAATCATTTTTATCGGCGAAAGTCAGAGCCAACATTCCTTGTTTCTTCAAATTAGTTTCATGAATCCGGGCAAAGGATTTTACCAGAATAACCTTCACGTTCAGAAAACGAGGTTCCATGGCAGCATGTTCACGGCTGGAGCCTTCGCCGTAATTTTCTTCGGCAACCACAACAGATCCTATTCCCTGAGCCTTATATTTGCGTGCTAAAGCCGGAACGGCAATGTATTCGCCTGTTTGCGGATCAAGGACACTGTTTGTTTTTTCAGTGAAAGAGTTTACAGCTCCAATCAACATGTTGTCGGATATATTATCCAGGTGCCCACGGAAACGCAACCACGGTCCGGCCATCGAAATATGATCGGTTGTGCATTTTCCTTTGGCTTTGATTAATAATGGTTGTTTAATAAAATCTTTGCCATCCCATGCCACAAAAGGTTGCAAGCTTTGTAAGCGCTTTGATTGAGGATCGATATAAATCTCACTGTCGTTGATAGCCGGTGCAATATAACCTGCATCCACTACATCATAACCTTTGGGAGGTAATTCGTAGCCTTGTGGTTCCTGTAGTTTTATGCTTTCACCTTTTTCATTCAGCAAGGTATCTTTCATCGGGTTGAAACATAGGTCGCCGGCAATGGTTAGTGCAGCTACTATTTCGGGAGATCCGATAAAAGTATGTGTGTTCGGATTACCGTCATTTCGTTTTGCAAAGTTGCGGTTGAACGAAGTAATAATAGAATTAGGACGTTCGGGCTGGTCGGTTTCGCGTTTCCACTGGCCGATACAAGGTCCACAGGCATTAGCCATAATTACGCCACCCACTGATTCGAATTCGGACAACACACCATCGCGGTCGGCAGTATAGCGTACTTGTTCCGAACCTGGATTGATGATAAATTGCGCTTTTACTTTCAGATTTTGTTCTTTGGCATATTTTACCACCGAAGCGGCACGAGTCATATCTTCGTACGAAGAATTGGTACACGAACCAATCAAACCCACCTCCATTTTTTGCGGATAATTCTTTTCTTTCACTGCTTTAGCAAATTCCGAAAGTGGATAGGCGGCATCGGGTGTAAAAGGACCGTTTATGTAAGGTTCTAATTCGCTCAGATTTATTTCAATGATTTGGTCGTAATAATCTTCCGGTTTGGCTACCACTTCCGGATCGGGTTGAAGGCATTCGATAATTGCATTGGCTGCTTTTGCAACCGAAGCGCGTCCGGTAGCTTCGAGGTATGCAGCAGATTTTTCGTCGAATGGGAATAGTGAAGTGGTTGCACCAACTTCGGCGCCCATATTACAGATAGTTCCTTTTCCGGTAGCTGAGATGGAAGCAGTTCCTTCGCCGAAGTATTCTATCACGGCATTGGTTCCGCCTTTTACGGTCAGGATTCCGGCCACTTTCAGAATCACATCTTTTGGCGAAGCCCAACCTGAAAGTTTTTCGGTAAGTTTAACTCCGATAATCTTGGGCATTTTCAGTTCCCACGGCATTCCTGCCATTACATCCACTGCGTCGGCACCACCTACTCCAATGGCTATCATTCCCAGTCCACCGGCATTGGGTGTATGTGAATCTGTTCCAATCATCATCCCGCCCGGGAAAGCATAATTCTCTAATACCACCTGGTGAATAATTCCGGCACCTGGTTTCCAGAATCCGATTCCGAATTTGTTGGAAACAGCACTTAGAAAATCATATACTTCGCGGTTTGTATCTTCGGCGGTTTGCAAATCGACTTTTGCCGAAATGTGCGCCTGAATCAGGTGGTCGCAATGAACGGTGGACGGCACGGCTACTGTTTTACGACCCGAATTCATCAATTGCAACAAAGCCATTTGAGCTGTTGCATCCTGCATGGCTACGCGGTCGGGCGAAAAGTTGACGTAATCAACTGCACGGTTGTAATTTTCTAACGGTTCATTGGCGGCAAGGTGCGAGTAGAGAATTTTCTCGGTTAGCGTGAGCGGACGTTGCAGCTTATTTTTTATCTGACCAATCTTTTCGGGGAGGGAAGCGTAAATACGCTGGATCATTTCTTCGTCAAAAACCATAATTTTGTATTTTTAATCAAATTGTAATTATTCCAATTGCAAATATAGTAAAAAATAGCTTTGCAGTGCTACACAAAGCTAAGAATCTAGTTTTTTTAAACAACCAGATTTGTAAAAAGTTCAACTTGTTTTAGAATAAAAACGAAATAAACCCCATCTTTTATGCAATAAGATGAGGTTTATTCAAAATGTGTTGTATATTTATTCAGGAGAGTGAGAGCCTGCTGAACTTTATGTAGAAACCGGAATCAAGTATATGATAATTATTGTTGATATGTTTTTTACCACATAGTCCACAGTAGTTTTTAATAGAAGAATAAGACCAAGAACACATAGCATTATCCCGAATATCGGGATAATTTCAGACTGTGCAAAAGTATCGTCAGATACTTTTACTATGTGACCTAAGTCTTTTTTTCTCCCATTATTTCTCCCGAGTCTCGGGATGTTCCATATGTGTTCTATTGTGGTAAAAATATATTGTTAAATATTGGAAACTGCTTATTTAGCATTTATCCACGTCAGTTTATGCCAGATTGTTTCCAACGGACCTTGCCGGTGTGTTTTTAACCACCAGTTGCTGAAAAACCACTGTGCTATTGCCAGGCCTAAACCGATGAGTATGCAGTAAGTGGAACCGGTGTATTTGTAAAGTCCCAATCCAAAACCGTAATAGATAAATGATCCGAGCATGGATTGCATAATGTAGTTGGACATACTCATTTTGCCATAAGGCGAGAAAATCTTTGGAACGCGCCCCGAGAGTTTGTCATACGCAATAAAGAAGCCCGAAACGAGCATAAGCATAAACGCAATGTTAGACCATGAGCTGAAAATGGTAATCAACGGACGACGAACGGCTTCGCTCGAAATCCAGTTGGGTAGTCCGCTTTTTGTGATAAATAGAGGAACAAAAGCTACGAAAGAGAAAGTAAAGACTTTCAACCAAAAGCGACTGTTCTCCACTGATGATGCGAATAAGTTTTTTCTGCCGGCTAGCATGCCCAGCATAAATAAAGATGCTGTCTGAAAAACGCGGCCTACCTCCCATGTCCAGAATAGTACGGCTGTTTTCCCATTGGTCAGATTTCCGATCCAGGTATTTACGATGGAATTGCCCGGAATATATTCTCCGGCTTTTCCAAAATAAGCCCACGATTCAGGATTAACCATCTTCATTTCGGGATGTTGCATTCCTACTATAAAGTTGATCCATTCGTAGGGTTGCAACATTAGGATTATAGCGATGATAAAAACAGCTTTGCTGCTTAGTTTTGCAACGGGGATAAGCGAAAAACCGATCAGGGCATAAATGGTCAGGATATCACCTTCGTAAAAGGCCGAGTTGATAAGTCCAAAACCGAGTAACAACAGCAACCGCCAGGCAAAACGGCCTCGAAAATCATTCCCTTTTTTCTCCTGGTTGTTCGACTGGATAAAGAATGTGAGCCCGAAAAGCAAAGCAAAAATAGCGTAAGATTTTCCGCCGAATAAAAAGAACAAGGTATCCCAGATTCCTTTATCGATGGCAGGCATCCAAGCAGGAAGATTGGCGGGTGCATAATAGAAATCGAAGTGTTCGATGTTATGCAACAGCATGATAGAAACGATGGCAAAGCCGCGCAGTGCATCGACTACGTGGAGGCGTGGTGAGGTAGATTCAGACATAGATATAAATTTTGACGCAAATGTAAATAAAATGTGTCAGTTTTACAATAAGTAGCTGGACAAATGCAATCTGCTACTTCATCAAAATTGCCAGCTCCGGCATAGTGACACGCTATGCCGGCTAAATTTATTTTGAATTTATCCAAGTGAGTTTATGCCAGATTGCTTCTAACGGTCCCTGACGATGATTTTGCATCCACCATGTACTGAATAGACCTTGCAGGATGGCCAGCACGATGCCGATCAAAAGGCAGTAGGTGGCTCCGGTATATTGATACAATCCAAACCCGAATCCGCAATAAATGATACCACCCACGATAGACTGCATGATGTAGTTAGACATGCTCATTTTTCCATAGTCTGTAAATACATTTAATACACGTTGGGTAGACGCGGTTTGGAACAGGAGCACGAAACCTGATACCCATACCAGCATGAATGCCATATTACCCCACGAAGCAATGATATGAACCAATGGACGATGAATGGCAACGCTTTGTATCCAGCCGGGGATGTTTGTTTTGATCGTAAACAAAGGAATAAAGCAAAGGGTGGCAATGATGAGTGTTCTGATCCAGAATTTCTTGTTTTCATCACTTACTGCAAATAACTTTTTGCGTCCGGCAATCATGCCCAGCATAAAGAGTGATGCAGTTTGAAACACACGTCCTTCTTCCCAATTATTTAAAAACACAGCTGTTTTTCCATTTGTAAAGTTACCGTACAGGGTTTTAAGCAATGAATGGCTGGTGACATACTCGCCGGAACGCCCAAAATAAGTCCACGAGGCCGGATCGCCAAGTTTAAGCTCGGGATGTTGCAATCCATAAATAAAATTGTACCATTCATAGGGTTGCAGCATTAAAATAGCAGCTATCCCCAATACAGCTTTATTATTGAGTTTGGCAACGGGAATAAGTGCAAAACCTATCAGGGCGAAAAAGGTAAGTATATCGCCTTCGTAAAAAGCAGAGTTAATGAGACCAAAACCAAGCAGTAATGCGAGCCGCCAGGCAAAACGTATGCGGAAGTCTTTTCCCTTTTTGGCCTGATTATCGGACTGGATAAAAAACGTGAGTCCGAATAACATGGCAAAAATGGCATAGGATTTTCCACTAAAAAGAAAGAAAAGCGTGTCCCAAACTGATTTGTCCAACGACTTCATCCACCCGGGCAGATTAGGCGGAAAATAGTAATAATCAAAATGTTCGAGACTGTGGAGAAGCATGATGGACACAATGGCGAAACCGCGCAAGGCATCAACAACATGGAGGCGGGGAGAGGATGATTCGGTCATAATGAGTATTATTTTAACGACAAAGATAAAATAATACTCATTATATTAAGGGTGTAAAATAGTGCTGTTTAGAGGTTGGAATGATAACTATTTACATAAGAAGTAATGGGGACAATATAATGTCGTATTTCGAACCACATAGTTAGGCATAGTAACATAGTTGCACATAGCTATTTTTTAGAATACATAGAAGCACATAGTTATCTGTAATTTATCTTAAAAAATTATCTGTTTCTCCCGATAGTCGGGATGTTCCATATGTCTACTCAAAACCAAGCTTTATTTCCCAGAAACCTTAATTTTAAACTATGTGGTTCTATGTTGCTATGTGCAGCTATGTGTTTGAATATTATAAAAAATACAACATTCAATCGTTCCATCTACTTAATGATGACCGGTTCGTAAAAGTTCTGTTTGGATCAATCTTCCAAAACCCCGAACTTCCCGCTATTCCAATCGTCATAAGCATCAACAATTTCCTGTTTGTTATTCATAACGAATGGTCCGTAAGGAACTATCGGTTCCCGAATAGGTTCGCCGCTCATGATAAGTACGATAGCATCTTTGGCTGCTTCCATATAGATATCCGTTCCATCGTTGGCAAACAAAACGAAGTGGTCGACTGCAGCAGATTGCCCATTGACGGTTACTGCTCCTTCAACGATCATAAAGCCGGTATTGTAATTTTCAGGGAAAGAGAGATGGAGTTTTGCTCCCTTTTTCAACCGTGCGTTATACATTTCGATGGGTGTGAAGGATGTTGCAGGACCATTCGTATTATTGAAATTGCCGGCAATCACTTCCACAACGCCTTTTTTGTCAGGCAAAATGAATTGTCCGAATTCTTCGCGGCGGATAGGCTGGTATTTTGGCGGACTCATTTTAAATCTGGCCGGCAGATTGACCCAGAGTTGCACCATTTGAAACTCGCCTCCTTGTTTACTCCATTCCGCTTCGTGATATTCTTTGTGCAAAATGCCCGAAGCTGCTGTCATCCATTGCACATCGCCTTCGCCTATTATTCCGGCGTTTCCGGCACTGTCGTGATGTGCCACTTTGCCGCGATAGGCAATAGTTACCGTTTCGAAACCGCGATGCGGATGTACCCCAACTCCGCGGGGAGTATCCGATGGTGGAAATTCTATTTTTGCGCCGTAATCCAACAGAAAGAATGGACTCATGCGTTGCATATGCATAATTTCGTTGCCCGGGAAGAAGTTATGAACCCGGAAACCGTCGCCTACCATATGAGCCGGAGGCGGTGGTATGATATGTTCTACTGATCTTAATTTTGTCATATTCTTAAATAAAAAAGATAGTTATTTATCAATCAAAAACAACGGCCAATGGCACTAACATAAAATCGATAGAGCCTGATGGTTTATCGCTTAGAATGTAACTGTTTTATCGGCCCACACAACTACGTTTACGCAGTCAACCATGGTTGAAATGGGACAAGCCTCGGTACTGTCCAGCTGGCGGGACTTTAAGCATGTGCCGCAAGCAAGAATCTCACCGCCAACTTCAATCAACTTTTTCAACTGCTCATCTACATTGTATTTTTCGTGCGTCAAGCCTTCGCATTCTACGGCTTCGCCCATTAAAAATACTTTTACTTCGTGTCCTTGTTTCCTGGCTGTTACCGCAAAACGAAATGCATTCCAAGCTTTTTCGTATTCCTTTGTTTCGAGGATGATTCCGATTTTCATACCCTGTCTATATTTAATTGTTAGATAATGATTTTAGTAGTGTCTTTACCGTTTCAAAAAGCGTTGTTGTCTCTTTGTAAAGTTCAGGGTTGGAACGTACTGCATTCAGCATTATTTCCATATTCATGGTGGATATTACCACCTGTTCATTTTCTTCGTACATGGCTATTTTACAAGGCATGAATATCGAAAAAAGAGGATAATCGGTCAACATGGCTGCGGCGGTTTTAGCCTGGCAGATTTCAAATACATAGGCCTTACGTTTGATAGGAAAGCCTTTGCTCTCAACAATCTCGTGGTAGGCATAAGTCTGGAGCAATGAAAACTTATACTTTTCGCAAGCTTCAGGAACTTTCTGCGCAATTTGTCCGATTGACTGATTACTTACAATCTTGTAGGTAAACATGTCAATCATTTCTTCAGAGGACATAGATGGCTGTTTAGGATTTTCATTCATATCGTTTTACTTTAAAGGTTTATTGATAATTATACCAAAATGATAAGGTTCCAACAGCAATTCTTTGCTTATGCTAAAGCCTGACTTTACAGCCCGGCGTTTACATTGCGCGGGCGTTGGGCGGATGTCTTTTCCGGGACCGCGAGGCGTGTCGATGTCGCTACGCCAATGCACATTCCGCTGTCTCTTATCTTTATAGCTTCTGTTTAAGTCTTTGAAATTAAATAATGTCGTATTTTGGACACATAGGTTCATATAGCTTTCACATAGTGGCACATAGTTTTATGTAAAGTTTACATAGAAACACCTGCGGTGTTTACACATAGAAGGTTAGCCAGTCTTTCAAAAAATGTGACACTATCTATGTTCACTTACTTAGCACTTATCGCAGGCACATTCTTTTCCTTTGGCTTTGTCAAAAGCTTCTTTTCCTTCGGCAATAGAAAAATAAATCAGGCCTGCCGTGCCAATAACGTCGGCATAGGCAAATCCCGTGAATTCGTATATCAAGCTCGATACAAGCAAAACAAACGACATATACACGCACACTTTTGTGCAATTGCTGTCGGCTACAATGGCTTCGGAATTCAACTCGCGGCCCACTTTTTTCTTGGCATTCATAAGCCAAACCATAACGGCTATCGAAACAAGCGAAATGATCACGCCCCACAAGGTGGTTGTGGGTTTATGGTGGTTTACGATGTTCGAAATGATGCCGACCAATAAACCGGCCGACAACAGGTAAAAGGCCGTTCCGGTTATCTTGAGGGCTCTAATCTCAAAGTTACTTTTCGGACTGCCGGGGTTTCGCCTGATGCGCAAAATCATCACGGCAATGCCCATGCCTGACATGACTTCGATGAAGCTGTCCACACCAAATCCAAACAGGGTCAGTGTTTCGTCTTCGTAACCCATAAACATGGATATTACTCCTTCAATCACGTTGTAGAATATGGTAAACAAGCTTAACCTGTAAGCCAGGTTGTATAATTTTTGTTCTTTCATCTGAAGGCAAATTTACTTACCACATAAGTCACTAAGAACACTAAGTTACACAAAGATCAAATTCGCATCTTCTTTTGTTAACTTCAAGAACAATTTCACCACAAAAGACACAAAAGGTACACAAAAGTGTAGGAAGAAGATCGTAAGATATATATCACATGAAATTTTCAAGTAAACAAAAGCAAAGTTTTTATGGAATAAAAACTTTTGTGCTTCTTTTGTGGTGTTTTCTTTTTATTAGGTAAAGTAAAGGATTTTAGTGTTACTTTGTGTTCTTAGTGACTCAGTGTTTATTTTTATTGTTTACTATTTGTTTGCAGATAGGTCACAATCAGTTCTTTTTGCGAATCGTCTATGTGTGCCCGCTTCTGCATTCGATCCATTATTGGTTTCCAGGCCTTGCTGGTGTAGCTCGATGGCAAATATAAATTGTGGCAACTTCCGCATTGTTTTATATATAATCCCCGCCCTTGTTGAAGTTTTTCCAATGATGTGTTTTGACTTACCGCATCTTTTTTGGTGGGAACATACAATGCCGAAACGCAACTGATAAACCCTGCCGCTGCCAATAGCAGCAATATTTTCCGTTTAGAATACATACGAGAATATTAAGCGTGTTTGTAATTTCTGATTATCGTGAAACTCTAAGTTTCCTGTTTTTAAATTCGTAATCTGGGGCATGCAGGATAAATTTACCCAAAAGCCATCGATGTTGTACGACAAAGTCGGACCAGCCGATACTACCGAGTATTCCCAATTGCCGCTTGAACTTGTGTTTTGATCCATTAGCTCAACGCCCAACGCCAGATTTTTGTTCAGCTTGTAGGCGTAACCGTAATTGAATTCGAGCTTATATTCGTTTTCGTTTTTTACATCTATGATATTGCCGTTGGGGGTAAATTGTTTCCCCATTTCATATTCGCCCACTATGTTCAGCGCATGGGTCGATCTTCCTATTTGTTTATCCAGAATCAGTTTGCCTTCCAGTTCGGTTTCGTCGGTACCCAGTTTGTATTCGAAGTACAGCGCGGAACCAATGGGGTTAATAACCGGATCGGTCAATTTCAGTTTCCATTCGTTGGCAAAGCTAAAACTATTGTCGCTGGTAACGGATTGCACGTTGTTTGTAGTTTCAATTCCTTTGGAATAACCATAGTTGAGGTAAAAAGAGGTCTGCAGGTTACCGCCCAACCCAACTTCAAATTCCAGGCTGTGTTTGAATGCGCGGTAAAAGTTATCGCGCCCGCTGCGCATGGTCGACCATACTTCCAGTTCTTTTTGTCCTTTGTTCAATACATTACTTTGATAGGTATACGTGAATAATCTATCTTGTGCTTGTGTAGATAAGCTGATTAATAACACGCTAAATAATAAAATCTTTTTCATTGCTTTTTTATATTTCATTTATTGAATAATTTTTACGGTACAAAAATAGACCCTGCGCAAACGGGGAGCAATCACCATAAGTAGGTATTTTATCTTTGGGCGGTAATTATAGGTGGGGAGGCGCGAGTTCCAACTCGCGGCATTTCTATAATACCGCAAGTTGGAACTCGCGAAACCCGATTTATCAGTAATAAAAATCTAATTCAACCTGTAGTGCATTTAGAAAAAGTTATTTTGTTTTGTCGGGGCTTCCGCCCCAAACCCTGACTTACTTTTTGTCTTAACACAAAAAGTAAGCAAAAAACACCTCACCCGTCCGTCAGCTGACGGACACCCTCTCCAACGGGAGAGGGAAAAAGGAAGAGAGTGTTTGACTGCGCCCGCTTCATTCGAAAAACTTACGCTCAGTTGGCTGAAACCGTCCAAACTCGCTCCTTCGTCGCTCAAACAGGACAGTTTCAAACGCCAACTTCACTTGTTTTTCGGTTCATCGGACGAGGTCAGTCGTTGGCAAACTGTATGCGATTCAATGTCTTTTATATTTTCAATGAAAATATCTATCAAATGCACTACGGGTAAATTCATATAATGTTTAATGTTTTACTATGTAAAAAAACGTGTTGTAAAACATAAAAATTTGGATAAAAAACGGATTGAAAAATTTGCAAATACGAAATCTAGCCGTTAACTTTGTCGCGCTTTTTACTTAAACACTCTGCTTTTCTTCATAAAAGTATGATCAAAAGCGGCAACTGATTTTGAAATCAGAGTTTGTGAAAGGCAAAAAGGCCGGTTCGAGCCTCTATAAATTATATAGACAAG
>DATFAW010000068.1:0-5866 GCA_035254165.1 Paludibacter sp. | reverse complement strand
AATACGCAATTCTCGTCTTCTTCTTTTTTATTTGTATTATTAGTTCTTTGGCTAATAATACTTCTTCATTTAGTTTTGAAAGATTTCCGTATAATGAGAAGTTGCCGTCAAATTCTGTAACCCGAATTTTTAATGACAAAGAAGGTTATATGTGGTTCGGAACTAAAGATGGATTATGCCGTTTTGATGGGTATGACCTGAAAGTGTTTCGGTCGAGTGCGTTAACTCCGGGTAAGCTTAGCAATAATGAAATTCAATGCATTGCTGAAGATAATGAACAAAAATTATGGGTTGGTACTTTCGAGGGTGTCAATATAGTTGATAAAAAGAACTATTCAATAACTCAATTAGATAATAAATATGTTAGGAAAGAACGGATAAACTCGATTCTATCCGATTCTAAAGGGTATGTTTGGATAGGCACTTCTTCATATGGTGTTCTTCGAATGAATCCTAAGACGGGTGAGTTTGTACGATATTCTTCTGATAAAGACTCATCGTTGAAATTAAAAGGAAATACAGTTACTAATATTTACGAAGATAGAAGTGGACGTATTTGGCTTTCGTCATGGAAAGGCGGACTTTGTTATATTGATCAGAATAAAAGCAGGATTACTTATTTGCCTGCTATTGGAGCTTCAAATAATCCGTTTCGTGTATTTCAGGATAAAGATGAACTTTATTGGGTTTGTACATGGGGAGATGGTATTTACAATATAACCTTCGACGCTACTGCTAAACCTGTTTTGCAACCGTTGCGATTGTCGAATAAAGCGGGAGCTAAAGTCGATGATATTGTTTATAGTATTACGCAGGATAATAAGTATAATTATATTTGGGTTGTAACTTTCAGAGGATTGAGTTTGATTGAAAAGCAGGCAGATGGTACGTGCAAAATGATCGATGCCAGTCCTTTCTTTAGTGAAATAACCAATAATTTATTTCATGAAATATCCAAAGACCGCCGGGGAAATCTTTGGATAGGATCGGTAGGTGATGGTTTGTATAAGCTTGATTTCAACAAGCTCTCCATACAAAACTATCCGTTGACCGAAATTAAAAATTCATTGAATGCTCAATCATATGTGACCCGTTTTTGTGAAACAAATTCTGGGAATGTGTATATTGGAATTAATAGGGTTGGACTATTTAGCTTTAATAGCAAAACCGGACAAGTTAGCAGGCCTTCGGACGCAAAATCAAGAAGTATTACAAGTATTAGTGCTATCTTAAATGTAAAGCGCACGAATGAAATTTGGTTGGCAAATGAAGGTGAAGATTTGATTCATGTATTTAAACAAAATGGTGCAACAGAGCTAGAGCAAGTTAACCTGATTTCGCTAAGTAATTTTGCTCATCCTAAAGAAAATACCATATCCACTTTTTTTGAAGATTCTAAAGGAAATATGTGGATAGGATCTAATTCGGGTCTTTATTTAAAGCCATTACACTCAGCAGCTAGATTAGTTCAGGCTAAAGTTTATAACATCAATTGCATTGCTGAAGATTCGGAAGGTGAAATATGGATTGGAACTGATAAAGAAGGCCTTTTTATGTTTAAACCTCAAATTTGTAAAAATAAATGCGTGTACGTTTTATTTAAGGTTAATCTAACTGTAAGAAAATACCAAAGTTTAAGCATTCAAAGTGTATGTTGTAAAAAAAATGGTGAGGTTTATATTGGAACCAAAGAAGGTTGTATTTATGTATATGACCAGAAAAGACATACTGCGAATGACATAAGTGGTCTTTATGGCATTACGGATGAAGGAGTATTGGACATCATTGAAGATAACTACGGATTTTTGTGGTTTTCGACCATAAAAAGAATCATTCGCTATAATCCTCAAACACATGCTGCGACTTATTTCTCAAATGTTGATGGACTGCAGGTAAGTTCATTTTTTAAAGATGCACGGATAAAGTTAAAGTCCGGTCAGATGTTATTTGGCGGGAATAAAGGAATTTGCGCTTTCACCCCGGAAAATCTAAACACGGCTCCGAAAAAAACAAGACAACACGTTGCTATCACCGATATACTTATTCAAAACAAGTCTATTTTTGACGATGAAAACAGTTTGCATTTTAACTCGGACAAACAACGTGTAACCTTAAAGTATGCAGAGAATAATTTAAGCATTGAATTTTCTGCGCTCGATTATACTTCGGCCAGCAAGATTCAATATGCCTATAAATTATCGGGAGTTGACAACAACTGGAACTATGTGGGCAATAATCGCCGTTTTGTGAATTATGCCAATATCCCCTCGGGCGGTTATAAATTTCTGGTGAAGGCCAGTGATGAGAACGGATTGTGGAGCGACCAGATCACTTCGTTGAATGTTGAAGTGTTGCCGCCTTTGTATAGAACCTGGTGGGCTTATTTATTCTATTTGGCTGTTGTTGGAGCCACTATCTACTTCGTGTCAAAAAATTTGGCTCGCCGTATTCAACTAAGAAATGAATTGAAAATCTCTCATATCGAGAAAGAAAAATCAGAAGAACTGGCGCAAATAAAGTTGCGTTATTTCACCAACATCTCGCATGAGTTGCTTACGCCACTGACCATTATTATGTTATTGATTGAGAACCTGCAAAAGAAAAATAGCGGTGATTCCTCTCAGTTCGAAATAATGAAAGATAATATTATCCGGTTAAAAAGGTTGATTCAACAAATTCTGGTATTTCGCAAAACCGAAAGCGGCAATATGAAATTGAAGATACGTCAGAATGATGTTGTTGCATTTGTCAATAATATCTGCCAGTCTAATTTCCGGCCTTTAATCAATGAAAAAGAGATTAATTTTTCTATTGATGTTGAACATGAAAGTTACATGGCGTATTTCGATCCGGATAAGTTGGATAAAGTGATTTATAATTTACTGTCCAATGCTTTTAAACACACGCCTAAAAAAGGATCGATAGCAGTGAAAATGAGTTTTGTTCCAAGGCAGGATGATGTATTCATGCGTCTGTCGGTGTCGGATACGGGGAATGGAATTGCCGAGCAGGATATTCCGCATATTTTCAAACGTTTTTACATAAGCAGTACGTCCGATCAAAGCCAGAGCCATGGAATAGGGCTGGCACTAACGTCCGACCTGTTGCAAATCCATAAGGGCAGTATCGAGGTGAAAAGCCAATTGGGCGAGGGAGCAGTATTTACTATCGAAATACCGGTAGCGCTGGGATATTATACTGAAGAAGAGCTGTGGGCAGAAGATGACAAACCGGAAGATACACTTCCGGTTCAGGATATTGTTTCGATAGAATCAACTGCTGAAATTCAGGAAGAGCCGGATAACAGGCAAGATTTCACAATTTTAGTTGTTGAAGATAATAAGGAGTTGAAAAATTTAATTGTTGACTATTTTTCCAGTCGATATACCGTTTTAAGTGCCGAAAATGGAGTGCAGGCATTAGAAATTGTAACTAAACATGAAATCGATTTGGTTATCAGCGATGTAATGATGCCCGAGATGGATGGCTTGACGCTTTGTAAAATACTGAAGAATGATGTGGCAACCAGTCATATCAATGTGTTGATGCTTACAGCTAAAAATTCCACCGAAGACCGGATTGATTGTTATAATGCCGGGGCAGATGCATATATTGCCAAGCCTTTTGAAATGGCTGTGCTTAATGCCCGAACTAGGAACCTGATACATAAGCGGATGCAAAAGACGGATGATTTCAAAAATAACAGAGATATTAATATTTCATCAATGGAGTATGGTTCCATTGATGAAGTATTCCTTAGTCAGGCAGTGTTGAAAGTAGAAGATAAACTGTCGGATGATACCTTTGATTTTGATCAGTTTGCTATAGATATGGCTACTTCCAAGTCTACGTTACATCGCAAACTCAAATCGTTGACCGGACTTTCTCCGGGTGAATTTATCCGAAATATTCGATTGAAACATGCAGCTTTGATGCTGACCAAAAATGCGGGTAACATCTCCGAAATCGCTTTTGCTGTAGGGTTTAATGATCCGAAGTATTTCAGCCGTTGTTTCAAAATTGAATTCGGACTTTCACCCAAAGAATATCAGGAATCAAAGAAAGTATAGCCAACTCACGGTTTTTAAGCGCTCGTGAATTGTCGTTTCTGTCCGTTATTTTTCGGACAGCAATTTCTCGATATCCTCGGTGATGTTTTCCGGTTTCGTAGTGGGAGCATAGCGTTTGAACGGTTTGCCTTTTTTGTCTAACAGGAACTTGGTGAAATTCCATTTTATCTCATTGCCTAGTGTTCCGGGCAGTGCTTTCTTCAGGTATTTATAAAGTGGATCAGCATTTTTGCCGTTGACTTCAATTTTGGAGAACATGGGAAAAGTTACACCATATTTGAGTGTACAAAACTTAGCAATTTCCTCAGCGCTGCCGGGTTCCTGGCTTGCAAATTGATTGCATGGGAAGCCCAGTATGACTAGCCCCTTTGAACTATACTTCTTATAGAGGGTTTCCAGCCCTTCGTACTGGGGTGTAAAACCGCATTTGCTGGCTGTATTGACAATAAGTACTACTTTCCCCTCATACTCTTTCATGCTGATTTCCTTTCCGTCGAGCGAAGTATTCTTGAAGCTATAAAAGTTTGAATCAGCGGGCGTGTTTTGAGCTTTTGTCGAAAACAAGGAGAGCAGAGTAAAACTGATGATAAAGAATGTATGTTTCATAATTTGATTGTAATTAAATTTATACCAAACAAAACAACTTATTTCGTAGTTTGTTCGCTTCTTTCTAGCAGGTGAGTCAGGCCGTAGAGTTGATTTTTTAATTCCATCATTTTGAAAGTTCGCCTTTGTTGCCGGCAATATTTAATTTATTGAGTAATTTCAACGGTATTCCGGCAGCTTTAGCCTGTATTTCAGTTCTCTGTCCGGTAAGGCGGATGATCACTTTGAGTTGGTCAGTGCTGGAAGGTACGCGGGTCAATAACCGCATACCTTCTATTCTCTTGAGTAAATACAGGCAATAAAATAACCTGTATTAAGAAATAAGTAGCTCGTGTTGCTTTAATTTTTGATTTTGGCGAGAACCTTGGGATAAAGAACTTCTTTTACGAGCCTGTAGTTTGGCTCTTTGCGCAGTGACTTCTCGTAGATGAGTTTTGCGTCCTGGAATTTGTTTTGTTTCTCGTAAGCTCTTGCCAGTAATTTTAGAACGTGCAGATAAGTCCAGTTTTGGTCAGACGCTTTGGTTGTTTCCATTAACCCGACACTTTTTTGATAGAGCTTAATTGCTTCCTGCTTATCACCCCCAAAAAATGCGGGAGCAAAATAAAGTGCATTAGCTTTATCGATTATTGCCTGGATGTTGCGGGGGTCTGTTTCGTATGCTTGGTTGATGTAACGAATGCTTTCCGAAGCCAGTGAGATCCCCTTCATTTTATTCATGCTGATTTTGAAACCAATAAATGCCCCTTTGTAAGCCAGGGCAGTTGGATTTTTGGGCAATTTTTCAAGTACTTTGTTGATTAGTTTCTCTCCTGTGGCAATGAATGTCTGGGCTTGCTCATTTTTTTTTATGCCAATTAAATAGCCAATGTAACCGTAGTAATAATTTATAAGTTCGAGTTTTAGATCGGTTGTTGTCGCGGAGTTGTTCGACTCCATGTTGTGTATCACGCCGGCCCACTTATTCATATCGCTGTTTATATAGGCGTTGTATATATTCTTCTGGTTAGAGGATTGGGAATAGCTGGTTTGCGTAAAGAGGCTTATTGTCAAGATAATGACTAGTCGAATGCTGAGTTTATTTGTCTTCGCCATACTATTTTTTTATTTTATGGATACGGTTTCTATCGGTTGGTTATATGATAAGTAGATGTTGTAATTAAATGTCGTATTCCTTAAAAGGATATTCA
>DATFAW010000067.1:0-8611 GCA_035254165.1 Paludibacter sp. | reverse complement strand
ATCACTGGTTTTTTGTGCCGTTAACCCTGGGTTTAGGTGTCATCATGTCGATAATGGAAAGCTTATATGTAAGAACCGGCGACGAGGCCTGGAAGAAAGCTGCCAAGTTTTGGATGACGCTCTTTGGAGTAAACTTTGCCATTGGGGTGGCCACAGGCATCATCCTGGAATTTGAGTTTGGCACCAACTGGTCTAACTACAGTTGGTTTGTGGGCGACATTTTTGGAGCCCCGCTGGCCATCGAAGCTATCATGGCTTTTTTTATGGAAGCAACCTTCATTTCCATCATGTTTTTCGGTTGGAAAAAAGTAAGTAAACGATTTCACCTCGCATCTACCTGGCTAACCGTTACGGGAGCCACCATTTCGGCATTATGGATTCTGGTTGCAAACGCCTGGATGCAATATCCCGTGGGAATGGAGTTTAACCCCGACACAGTGCGCAACGAGATGATTGATTTTTGGAGTATTTTGCTCTCCCCTGTAGCAATAAATAAGTTTCTTCACACGGTTCTGTCCGGTTGGGTTTTGGGCGGTCTGTTTGTTATCGGCGTTAGTTCCTGGTTTTTACTCAAGAAACGTGAAATTGATTTTGCTCTAAAAAGCATAAAAGTGGGGGCCATATTTGGCTTAGTATCCACCTTGTTACTTGCATATACCGGCGATGGATCCGCTTATAATGTATCGCAACGGCAACCCATGAAATTAGCCGCTATGGAAGGTCTTTATGAAGGCAAAACAAGTGCAGGCTTAGTGGCATTTGGTATTCTGAACCCTGAAAAAAAATCATACAAAGATTCGATCAACCCATACTTGTTTAAAGTTCAAATACCTTCCCTGTTATCACTTTTGGCTAATCGCGACGCAAACTCATTTGTTCCGGGCATTAAAAATATCCTCGACGGCGGTTATCAAACTCCGAACGGAGTTGCACTTTCATTTGCCGAAAAACAAACGAGAGGTAAAGCAGCTATTCAATCGTTGGCCGATTATCAGAAAGCTGTTGCGGCGAAAGACACTACTGCGGCTAAGATTCACAAAACCCAACTGAAAAAGAATTATGCCCAATTTGGCTATGGCTATATTGAAAAAGCTGAAAAAATGATTCCAAACGTACCAACCGTTTTCTATTCCTTCCACATAATGGTAGCATTGGGCTTTTATTTTATTGCCTTGTTTGCTTTGGTTTTATTCTTCATTAGCAACAAAAAAATCGAGAAAGCGAACTGGTTGCTCTGGATAAGCTTATTAAGTATTCCGCTTGGATATGTGGCTGGGGAACTAGGTTGGGCGGTAGCCGAAGTGGGTAGGCAACCATGGGCTATACAAGATGTTTTGCCCTTGAATGCTGCCATTTCGAATATTTCGACTTATTCAGTAAAGATCACATTCTTCCTGTTCTTAATTCTTTTCTCAGCTTTATTGGTTGCCGAAATACGCATTATGCTCAAACAGATACAGAAAGGACCTGCGGAGTAAAAAGTTGAAAAGTTCATGAGAAGCGAAGATCACACTTTATGAACTCTAACACAACTTGCTAACTTTGCAAACTCTTAATTCCAACTTTATAAACTTTATACGTTCAAACTTTATAAACTAAATACCATGATTACATATTCATTTCTACAGCATTACTGGTGGTTCATTATTTCGCTGCTTGGTGGAATTCTGGCATTTTTACTATTTGTACAAGGGGGACAATCCATGTTGTTTTCGCTATCAAAAACAGAAGATGAGCGTCGATTATTGGTCAACACACTTGGGCGGAAATGGGAATTTACATTCACTACGCTGGTGACTTTTGGTGGCGCATTCTTTGCCTCGTTCCCGTTGTTTTATTCTACCAGCTTTGGTGGTGCGTACTGGGTGTGGATGGCCATCTTGTTTTGTTTCATCATTCAGGCGGTTTCGTATGAATTCCAGTCGAAACCCGGAAATATATTTGGTGCCAACACGTATCGGGCTTTTCTTTTTGTCAATGGACTTCTAGGGACATTCCTGATTGGTGTAGCCATCGCCACATTCTTTACCGGTTCTGACTTCATCGTCAATAAAGGAAATATCACACAGCAACTGGCACCGGTTATCAGCTCGTGGGGCAACGAATGGCACGGATTGGAAGCATTGTTCAATGTGCGGAATCTAACGCTTGGATTAGCCGTTTTCTTCCTCGCACGTTCGCTGGCAGTATTATTTTTTATCAATCGTCTGAATCACGAAGTGCTGGAAGCACGTTCCAGAAAATACTTGTGGTACAACGCCATTCCATTTGTTGTATTTTTCCTGACTTTCGTTATCTGGACACTTTTCTCCGACGGTTTTGCAGTGAATCCTACAACAGGTGTTGTGTTCATGGAAAAATACAAATACTTCATGAATCTGATTGAAATGCCGGTTGTTCTTACATTTTTCTTATTCGGAGTGGTAGCTGTGCTGGTTGGAGTTATCGGAACATGGATTTCCCCAAAATTCAAAAAAGGAATCTGGTTTGCCGGCGCAGGAACTATTGTTACCGTTTGCAGCTTACTGCTTACAGCCGGTTATAATAACACATCTTACTACCCGTCCACCCATCTTCAAAGTTCATTGACCATTTTCAATTCATCTTCCAGCGAATTCACACTGAGCGCTATGTCGATCGTATCATTGTTTATTCCAGTAGTTCTGGTTTATATATTTATAGCCTGGCGCGCCATGGAAAAGAACAGAATTGACATCGAGGATGTGAATGGAGATGATCACGCTTATTGAACGAACAGTTGACAGGCTAGAAATACGAGGCTTTCTGCATTGGAAAGCCTCGTTCTATTTTTAGTCAATCAACTTCATCACTTCATTTACATCCAATTGTTTCAGAATCTCATTGTCTGAATTAATCATCGCATCAAAGAGTTGAAGTTTCTTTTCCTGGAGTTTGAGTATTTTCTCTTCGATGGTATTTCGGGTAATAAACTTATATACAAAGACTTTATTTTGTTGACCAATGCGGTGAGCCCGGTCAAAAGCCTGTGCTTCGGCAGCGGGATTCCACCACGGATCGAGCAGAAACACATAGCTCGCCCGGGTAAGGTTAAGCCCTACCCCACCGGCTTTAAGTGATAACAAAAATACTTGCGGCTTATCATCATTTTGGAAACGTTCAACCTCACCCTGTCTATCTTTAGTACTTCCATCCAAATAGCAATAATCAATTTGCTTTTCGTCAAGATAGCTCTTGTACAACTTCAGATGCTCTACAAATGAGCTAAACACAAGTACCTTATCACCCTGCGCCATTACCTCCTCAAGCATTTGAGAAACGGTATCAAATTTCCCTGAATCCTCTGTGTACTCTTTTTCGGCAAGTAGTGGATGATTGGCAGACTGACGCAAGCGCAGCAAACCTTCGAGCAAAATCATCGGATTTACCTTATCATTAGAGTCTTTGCTTTCCAGAAATTTATCACGGTAACTGTTTCGCACATCGCGGTAAAAACGCTGCTGCTCTTCGCTCATGTCGCACCACTGGACAATAATCGATTTCTCGGGCAAATCGGTAAGTACTTCCGCCTTATTTCGCCGAAGCAAGAAAGGTTTCAGCAATTGCCGGTACAGTTCCTGTTTTTCGGACTGTTTACAAGCTCTCAAAAAGTGGCTTGCCGAACCTAACATGTTACGGTTGAAAAAATGCACCTGCGACCAAAGATCCGTCAACGAATTTTCAAGCGGCGTGCCCGTTAAAGTCAGGAATCGACGAGCCGTGAGCGAAAGACAAACTTGCGTGATATCCGACTGTGGATTTTTGATAGCCTGCGCTTCATCCAAAATCACATAATTAAACGGGAAGGCCGACAAAATATGCTTGTCGCGTCGAAGTACCCCATAACTGGTGAGCAAAACATCGGCATCTTTAAAGTCGTTCTGGTCTCGCGAACGTTGATTGCCTGTGTGAACATATACTTTGAGGCCGGGAGTAAATTTAGCAGCTTCCTGTTCCCAATTATAAACCAAACTGGTAGGCACAACCAGCATATTTATCCCACGTTTTTGCTCTTTCATCCATTGTAAAAGACAAAGCGTTTGTATTGTTTTACCCAGCCCCATATCGTCGGCTAAACAGCCACCCAACGATAAATCGTCGAGCAACCGCAACCAGTTATATCCCTGCTGCTGATAATGACGTAACTCTCCGTTGAAATTAACCGGCAAATCAAAATCTTTATCCAGTTTCTGCTCCAGCAACCGGCGCATATTATCTTTGATCGACAATTTTATTTTAGCTCCATGCATGAGCTCATCCGCAACTACACAGTGATATTTAGCAATAACGGTTTTTCCATCTTCAATCTTACAAAAATCAACCAATGTTTTGTATTCATCAAACCATGCTTGTGGAATTTGCACATACTCGCCGTTTGGCAACAGCATTTGGTGTTTGTTTTGCTTAATATAATTCAGCACACGCACAAACGGAATTTCGAAAGAACCAAATTTCACACACCCTTTAATATCAAACCAATCACGTCCTTCTTCTACCTCCACTGTGATGCTGCGTTCACCAACAAAAATGCGTTGGGTTTCGCCTCCACGTTTTTCAAACTTGATTTCAACTCCTGTCGACTCCAATGCTTTATAATTATCGTTCAACCAGTCCACCCCTTCACTATAAGGCATTTTACGTACTTTCCCATCTAGGTTGAGACCCGCTTCATTCAGCGCATCAACATACAGTTTCTCCAAACCACGGTCGCGTTCTGCTTTGTAAATAGTAAACGAATCATTAGTCATATCAACTTTAGTGATTGCTCCGCCTTGCCCTGCCCAAAACACAAAATTCTGATATTCGAACATAAGTTCGAACACAATGCTTTTTTCAGCTGAATCCACTTCTTCATTATCAAATAGCGAAAACTGTTGAATCGGTGCAATTTCCCTGACCCGCAAAATAGCATTCGACATATCGGACACCGTCAGTATTTCGAATCCTACGGCCTTCACCCTGTTTGAAGGAATCAGCGGAAGAATAACTTTTTGGATATATTCATCAGCATTGATTTGCGAAACCGAAACTTTCTCTTTGTCAAAAAATGGAATTAGCTTAGAACCATCTACATCTTCCTCGAACTCATAAATCTTATTTTTCAATAAGACACGAGCTAATTTCCGGGAAACAAGCGTTCCCTTTTTCAAGTCAAGCGGCTTACCTTTACAGGTAATATCCAAGGAATAATAAATCCAATCGGGGTAACTTTCAAAGCAGTAAAGCAGTTCGGGCATTTCCGTCTCAACGCTAAGCCTGACCCACATAAAAGGAAATTTACCTTGAGGTAAAAATAATTGTTTCCCGGACAAATGCTCAAAAAAATCATTCTGATTTATCTCGATATATTCGACCAAATAATCCTTAATATATTTTGTATCCGGGCTCAACTTTTTACTCTTGAAAAACTTTTTCTCAAGGTCCTCCCATGTTTTTGCATTCTTATCTTTTATTTTTGATACAATTACATCCTTTTCTAGTTTCAGGCAATAGTTGAATAGTATTTTATCCGTTTCGTCGAAGAGATGCTGGTAATTGGATATATTTTGGTTCGATACTTTTACAAAATGAGTCGAGAACACTCCCTTGTTATCAATATCAACCACAACACATTCGGGAAAACACCCCAAATTACCCATATTCGTTAATAAGTATACAATTACCTGATCCATATATAATATGCCTCCACTCTTAATTTTCCAGACTTCAAAATTAGACAAAATAGCTCGTAAAAACAAAAAAAGATGCTTTCCCAAACCGGAAAGCATCTTTTTTCATCACCGAATGAAAGTCTATTTTATTCCCAATTTCTTCAAAATTTCTTTTGGAATAGCATCTTTGTGAACCAGGATATCGATGGTTTTATGCATAACGAATGATTCGCTGGCATACCAGATTCCTTTGTACTTGCTATCGGTTCCCCAAGAGTTTTTTACCAGATAGTATTTTGTTCCGTTTTGATCTTTGGCTGTTCCAAAAATCACCATGCCATGGTCGTCGGTAGTTTGTTGGTTATCAAATCCAGCCTGACGAAGTTCTGGCGTTACTTTTACCTCCTGTTGCGGTCCATTAACTTTATAGATTTTTTCTTCCAACTCTTTTTGCGGAATGTTTAGCCATTTAGCCTGATCGCTGCCGGGCAGATTGTTTACTTTCGTTTCCGGGTCAACAGCCATTCCATTTCGACTAAAACCTTTTTCGCTCACATCTGACGCCCAAGCCACACAATATCCTTTGTCAATAGCATTGTCGAACACCTGCATGAATTCATTAAGCGGTAAATTGTACGACTCATCGTTTCTCCAGTTATCAGGAATTTCAACAGCAAATTTTGTATAGAAAGGATGGTGTGTGAATGAAGTCAGCGACACATAATCATCCAGGTTTAAACCCAATGATTGTTCGTAGGTTTGTGGTGTGTATTTCTTTCCATTTACCGTGAATTCGGTTGGACATTTTCCCAGGTACGCATCCAATATACCGTCAAATCCGGCCTTCCATGCTGTCGAAATCTTTTTATTCGGATTCTTTACGATTACTTTGACAAAAGCTTCGGTTACCGCATCCATCTCGGCGTGTTTATGCTTTTCTTCGCCGTAGTTCAATCCCGTCATTACCGTTTCAGGTACGATACCATAGTTTTTCAACACATAAACCACATCGTAAAATGAGCCGCCACCACCGAAATTGGCATTGCCATACATTCGGACATATTTATCGGCTTTATCGGTATATGAGTGGTGAACTACAAACATTTCAGACAAATCAACCTCAGGTTTCCCCATGCGAAGCAATTCGGATTCGAAAAAGCCAAGACCAGAGAAACTCCAACAAGTACCAGAGCTTGCCTGGTTTTTCACCGGAGTTATCTTGTTTTGTTTTACGACAGTAAATTTAAACGAGTCAACCGCTGTAGTGTCTTTTTGAGCGAACATTGCGCCAGAAAATAGAAGAAGCGATAGAAAGAATAAAGTTTTTTTCATATCAAATTTGAGTAGACCCCTAACCCCTAAAGGGGAACTTAGTTACTTCGTCTTTAATTATGAACAAAAAATTTCAGAGTCGAAACTAATATAGTTCCCCTTTAGGGGCTAGGGGTGGTTTTGTTTATTTAGTGGGTATATTTTCTAATGTTGCCAACAAGAAATCCCAGAATTTTTGAACAGTGGCAATGTTTACTTTTTCATCAGGCGAATGCGGATAACGAATGGTTGGACCAAACGAAATCATATCCATATGGGGGTAATGAGTTCCAATAATTCCGCATTCCAATCCGGCATGAATAATCATCACTTTCGGAGTTACACCATATTTACTTTCGTATACTTTGGTCATCTCTTTCAAAATTGGCGAATCCAGGTTTGGTTTCCAACCCGGATAACCTCCAACCAGTTCCACCTTTGCTCCAGCTAAAGCAAACACGCTTTCGACCATCGAAGCCAGTTCTTCTTTGCGCGACTCCACCGAACTGCGAATTAAACAACGAACCACAATCGAGCTTCCATCAGATTTGATAATAGCCAGGTTGTTCGAAGTTTCCACTACGGTTGGTAATTCCGGAATAAAACGGGAAACGCCGTTTGGACAAGCCGTCACGCCATTGATTAAGTCATCCTGAACTTCTTCTGGAATCAATCCGCTTGGCAATTCAACCTGATCAACAGTAAACGAGATTTTATCTTCAACGCCTTTATATTCTTCAATGAACAGTTCTTCGCATTCCTGAACAAAGTCAACAATATCTTCAATTGCATCAGCAGGAACGGTAATCACTGCAAAAGCCTCACGCGGAATGGCATTGCGCAAACTTCCACCATCGATACTTGCCAAACGAGCTTCGAGATCAGCCACAGCGTCTTTCAAAAAGCGGAACATAAGTTTATTGGCATTGGCACGTTGCAAATGAATATCCACACCCGAATGGCCACCTTTAAGTCCGGTCAACGATACTTTCAACGCCACATCGCCTTCGGGCACTTCCACTTCTTTGTAACGGAATGAGATATCACCATCGACGCCACCGGCACAGCCCACATATAATTCACCTTCGTCTTCAGAATCCAGGTTAATCAGAATGTCACCTTTCAGGAAATTAGGTTGTAACCCGAAGGCTCCATACATACCGGTTTCTTCATCCACAGTTATAAACATTTCAATAGCCGGATGTGGAATGCCGGTTGATTGAAGAATTGACATGGCAGACGCCAATCCAATTCCATTGTCAGCACCCAACGTGGTATCACTGGCAGTAACCCAGTCACCATCAATATGAGCATCAATAGGATCTGTTTGAAAATCATGCGTAACATGGCTATTCTTTTGTGGAACCATATCCATGTGAGCCTGCAAAATAACAGCTTTGCGGTTTTCCATTCCCGGAGTAGCCGGTTTGCGAACCAACACATTGCCAATCTCATCGCGCAAGGTTTCTAAACCAAGTGATTTACCGAAATTTTCGAGAAAAGCACCAATCTCTTCCTTTTTATGTGAAGGACGTGGTACTTGAGTCAAACTGTAAAAATTTTGCCAAAGCGATTTTGGTTCTAATTGGCGAATATCATTTTCATTCATAAGTAAATTATATTGAGTTTAT
>DATFAW010000066.1:0-2187 GCA_035254165.1 Paludibacter sp. | reverse complement strand
AAGTTCCATCTGATTTAACGCAGTTACTACATCATTTCTGGACTCCAATTACCTACATGTTCCTTCATCAGGGCATTATGCATATTTTCTTCAACATGCTCTCTCTCTTTTGGTTTGGCAAAATATTCTTAATGTATTTTTCAGAGAAACAACTTGTGGGACTTTACATTGTCGGTGGGCTTATTGCAGCGTTATTTTATGTTATAGCCTACAATATCTTTCCATATTATTCACCGATTGTTCATCAAAGCTTATTGCTTGGGGCTTCGGGCTCCATCATGGCTATCATCATTGCTACAGCTGTTCAATCACCAAATATGGAGCTGCAACTTCTCTTTCTCGGCAGCGTAAAGTTGAAATATATTGCTATCGCAGCTATTTTAACCAGTTTTTTTGGCATTACGTCAAACAACAGCGGTGGTCAATTGGCACATTTGGGTGGTGCTTTGGCGGGTTATTTATTTATTGTATCTTTGCGGCAAGGCAAAGATTTAACCAGTATAGTGAGCCGCATTTTAGATCCTGTATTCAATCTGTTTAAACCTAGAAAACTGAGAGTTAAACCAAATTCGAATCCAAGGAAATCGCCAATGAATGATGGCGAATTCAATGCAAACAAAGCACGTAAAATGGCTGAAATCGACAAGATTCTTGATAAGATAAAAACTTCGGGATACGAAAGTTTATCTACTGAAGAAAAGAAGCGCTTATTTGAACAAGGGAATAAAAACTAATTCATAATTTCGAGTTATGGATTATGAATTAAAACAAAGTCATGTTTGGAAGAACTTTAGTGAAATGGCTTATGATGGCCTCAAATTTACTTGCAGCTATTTTTATGCTCGTGACTTTGATTGGATCGGTAGTAAGTCCTGATAAAATTATTTTACCCGCCTACTTCGCTCTCATATTTCCCATAATTATTATTGTCAACATTGGCTTTGTAATATTTTGGATGTTAATTCGAAAATGGTTTTTTCTTCTTTCGTTAAGTATCTTGCTCTTTTCTGCTTCTGAAATCAGCAATACTTTTCCGCTGCATTTTGGAAAAATAAAACCTAGTGTTTCTTCAAACTCAATCAAGTTTCTCACTTACAACACTAAAATGTGTGGCGAATTAAAGAAACATACTCGTCTCAGCCATAATAAAGTAATCCAATATGTTTTAGATTCAGATGCCGACATTGTTTGTTTACAAGAATTCACGGTGAGCAGTAAAGAGGAATATCTAACTTTAGAAGATGTATATCGTATATTCAAAAAATATCCTTATAAACAGATCCAATTTAAACAGAAGAATAAAGAGAACGGAGTAGCTACATTTTCAAAATATCCAATTATAAAAAAAGAGAAAATTGATTATCCATCAAATTACAATAACTCAATTTATTCTGATATAAACATTCATGGCAAAATCATACGGGTAATCAATAATCATTTAGAATCGAACAGATTAACCGAAAATGACAAAGACCTGCCCAGAAAATTAAAAGACAACTTTGATGCAAATAATTTGACTGGAATAACCCGTCATTTTTCGCATAAGCTGGGAACTGCTTACAAACTGAGGGCAGTTCAGGCCGATTCGGTAGCTAATGTAATTGGCAAGTCGCCGTATAAAGTAATTGCCTGTGGCGATTTCAACGATGTACCGTCATCGTATGCTTACACAAAAATCAAAGGCAGACTAAAAGATGCTTTTGCTGAAACAAGTGCCGGTTTGGGTTGGACATTCAACGATAGATATTATCATTTTAGAATTGATTATATTCTGTATGATTCCAGTGCATTTACACCCATAGTATACAAAGCGGACAAAGTCAATTATTCCGATCATTATCCAGTTCTATGCCAGATAAACATAGAAAATAATTAAACACATAACACTTAAAAAATAAATTATTATGAACGTACCAGCTAATTTAAAGTACACCAAAGAACATGAATGGATTCGTTTAGATGGCAAAACTGCCTTTGTTGGAATTACCGATTATGCTCAAAGTGAATTAGGCGAAATTGTTTTTGTTGAGGTAGAAACAGTAGGTGAAACTCTTGCTGAAGGTGAAGTTTTCGGTACAGTTGAAGCCGTTAAAACCGTTTCAGATTTATATTTACCTGTAGACGGGAAAGTATTGAAATTCAATGAATGCTTGGAAGACACACCGGAATTGGTAAACAACGATCCTT
>DATFAW010000065.1:0-8371 GCA_035254165.1 Paludibacter sp. | reverse complement strand
AGTAAAATTGAAAATCGTTTATTGCACCAGTTATCCTAAAAGAAAAAGACTTATTCATTCGCTGAATAAGTCTTTTTCTTTTAGGATATGAATTGCTGTTTTAGATATTGGCAATTCGCTTTATTTCTTCTATAATTGCCTTGGCAAATCCTTCAGCTTGTTCGGGAGTTCCTGCTTCAGAATAGATTCGTATGATTGGCTCTGTATTTGACTTGCGTAAATGAACCCAACCGGTAGGGAAGTCAATTTTTACTCCATCAATATCATTTACGTCGAACTGTTTGTAAGAATCCTTGATAACGGCTAATATGCCATCTACATTGATCGCTGGAGTTAATTGTATCTTGTTTTTAGAAATGTAATATTCTGGATAGGTTTTGCGTAAGGAAGAAACAGATGTTTTAGATTTAGCCAAATGGGTCAAAAACAAGGCAATTCCTACCAATGCATCGCGTCCGTAATGGCTGGCTGGATAAATAATCCCTCCATTGCCTTCGCCGCCAATTACCGCATTGGTTGCTTTCATGGCTGTAACTACATTTACTTCGCCAACAGCGGCTGCAGTATACTTGCCGCCACGGTTGTTGGTGACGTCGCGTAATGCACGGGTAGAGCTTAGATTTGAGACGGTATTTCCAGGCGTATGCTGAAGTACGTAATCAGCCACAGAGACCAACGTGTATTCTTCGCCAAACATGCTTCCATCTTCGCAAATAATGGCCAAACGATCAACATCCGGATCGACAACAAAGCCAACATCGGCTTTGCCTTGCTTCATTAATGACGATATCTCAGTCAAGTGCTCAGGAAGCGGTTCCGGATTGTGTGGAAATTGTCCGTTTGGATTGCAAAATAATTTTTCAATATTTTTTACGCCTAATGCTTCAAGTAAAGCCGGAATAACAATGCCACCAACCGAATTCACACAGTCTATAGCAACGCTGAAATTGGCTGCTTTGATTGCTTCAACATCTACTAATTTTAGTGCTAAAACGCTATCAATATGTTTTTGATTGTAAGTGAAGTCTTCGGTAAGTCTGCCTAACTCGTCAACCTCAGAGAATTCAAAACTTTCTTCAGCTGCAATTTTCAATACGTTTTCACCTTCAACGGCATTCAGAAATTCCCCTTTTTCATTCAATAATTTCAGCGCATTCCATTGTTTTGGATTGTGGCTGGCAGTAAGAATAATACCACCGGCAGCATTTTCCATCGTTACAGCTAATTCGGTAGTAGGTGTGGTGGCTAATCCGATATTGACAACATCGAATCCCATTCCCAATAATGTGCCAACAACCAATTGGTTAACCATTTCGCCTGAGATGCGTGCATCACGACCAACAACAATTTTATTCGATTTTGTTTGTTTGGTTGCTTTAATTTGAGTGGCATAAGCAGCTGTAAAGCGAACTATATCCAACGGATTCAACCCATCACCAACCGGTCCGCCAATCGTGCCGCGAATACCGGAAATTGATTTAATTAGAGTCATGTTTCTTTTAAGTTTGTTGTTTCGGTTTTTTATTGAAACTATTTTTGGAATTTAATTTTAAGATCGAACGCCATTGGCGTAACAGTCAATAAATCAGCGTTAAATCCAATTTTTGACGGAACAATAATTTTAGCTTCCGATTCATTTCGTTTCATATATGACGCAGCTTCATGGAAAGCTTTACAAGATAGAGTAAGATCACCATAAATAAAATCAGAAGGATAAGGATAATCAATGGTGTTCCAGTTGTTTATTGTGTCCGAAACAACGTTTAATGTGTATTCTTTGAAACGGGGAACAACAAGGTTTTTTAGTTCTAATGTGTCTTTGATTGACATATCTCCTGGATTGACCATGTGAAAATATAAACCACTTGTAGTTTTTACATATACATCTTTGCCATTTTTAACCCATGGCGTATTTGTTGGAAATGTCGACACAACCTCAATATTGTTTCGTTCAATGTATGCATCAATTAAATTTTTTTCATCAGTAAGCAATTCTGCGTAAGTTTTTGTATTACTACACGATGATGCCAATAACGATAGAAGAAAACCAAGTACAAATAGATAAGAAATTCGTTTCATATCAATAAATTATTTTTATACAAATATCCGATTAATAAATGAGATTTAAAAGTTAATAAAACGAATAAAGTTATAAGATTTGTACTAGAGAAGAATAAAGCAATCAGCAATTAAACTTCAGAAGTTAATTCAATAGTTTTATCTTATAAATTATCGAAGTATAGGGAGCAATCAAAGGTGCATTTCCTTTCATGCCATAGCCCAGATACCAGGGAATTATGAATGTTGCACTATCGCCTCCGTGCATGAGTTTTAATCCTTCTTCGAGTCCTACCACCATCTGTTTTTTTCCAACAACAAAGCGATTGACAGTCTCTTCCAGTTTCTTCCCATCCAACAACATCAATCTGCTTGAGAATTTGCAAATGGATGAATCTTTAATTGCAGGTCCATTACCGGAATCATATATTTTGTACCACAACCCGAGTTCGTTTTTCTTGAAAGTTCCTTTACTTTCTGCAAACTCTTTAATAATACGATCTTCTTTTAGCGCCAGTTTTTGATTGATTTTCAGCAGTGAAGCCTCGCTCTTGTCAATTTCATTGCCCTTGTTTGAGGGTAACTGAGGTGCTTGTTTTCTACATGAACTGAAAAACAGGCAAAATCCTAAAAGAACCAAGGCTAAAATTGAAAATTTATTCATTCTGCTCGATTATCGAATGTTGGCAATGCTCATGATGTCGGAAAAAACTCCTGCAGCCGTAACACTTGCTCCGGCACCATATCCTTTTATCATCATTGGAAATTCATTATAACGTTCAGTTGTTATCAGAATTATATTATTACTTCCCTGCAGATCGAAGAAAGGATGTAAGCTGTCTACTTCTTGTAAACCAACTTTACAATTGCCGTTTTCCATGGTGGCAACAAATCGCCAACGTTTGTTTTGTGCAGCCAGTGTTTGTCGTTTTGCTTCGAATTCGGCATCGAGCTCCGGCACGTTTTTCCAGAAATCATCTAAGCTATCGCTGAAATACTTGTCAGGAATAAACAGATTTTTGATTACGTCCGCTTGTTCAACCTTATAACCTGCTTCGCGGGCAAGAATCACCAATTTGCGGATCACATCTTTGCCACTCAGGTCAATACGTGGATCAGGTTCTGAGAACCCTGCTTCTTTTGCCATTAAAATGGCTTTGCTAAGCGGAATTTCGCGACTAATAGTGTTGAAAATAAAATTGAGTGTTCCTGAGAGCACAGCTTCCATTTTTTCAATATGGTCGCCGCTGTTTATCAGGTTGTTCATCGTATTGATAATAGGCAAGCCGGCACCAACATTGGTCTCGAACAGGAATTTTACACCACGTCGACGGGCTGTTTCTTTCAGATTTATGTAATTTTCGTAAGCAGAAGAAGCGGCTATTTTGTTGGCAGTAACAACCGATATATTGTTCTCTAGCAAAACCTGATACAAGTCAGCAACTTCATGATTGGCAGTGCAATCTACAAATACTGAATTGAAAATATTCATGTTTACCACTTCCTGGCAGATATGTTTGGAAGTAGCATCTATTCCGTTTGTGTTTAATTCTTCCCTGAAATTTTCGAGATTGATGCCGTCGCGTGTGAACAGCATTTTTTTGCTCGAAGCAATCCCAACAACATTCAGTTTTAGCCCATTTTGTGACATTAATTTTTGTTGCTGTTTTTTGATTTGATCGAGCAAGCTGCTACCAACTGTTCCAATTCCAACGACGAATATATTCAGAACCTGGTACTCAGATAAGAAGAATGAATCGTGGATAACGTTTAGTGCTTTGCGCAGCGACTTACGGTCGGTAACAAATGAAATATTGGTTTCAGAAGCTCCTTGGGCACAGGCTACCACATTAATCCCGTTGCGACCCAGCGTTCCGAACAGTTTGCCGGCAATACCTGGTGTGCGTTTCATGTTGTCGCCAACGATAGCTACGGTTGCTAAATCATCTTCCGAGAAAATCTCGTTGATTTCACCTTGTGCAATTTCATAAGCAAACTCTTTACGTAGAACTTCAACGGCCAATGCGCTGTCTGCATTTCGTACACCAATGGAAGTTGTGTTTTCGGACGAAGCTTGCGAAACAAGGAAAACACTGATGCCGTTTTTAGCCAGTACGCGGAATATCCGGTAGTTTACACCGATTACACCTACCATACCAAGTCCCTGAACAGTAATCAGCGAAGTGTCGTTGATAGACGAAATACCTTTAATGGCTTTGCCTGCTTCACCTGTTTTTTCTCGGGAGATATAGGTTCCTTCAGCTTCAGGATTGAAGGTGTTTTTAATTTTTACAGGTATATTTTGATGAAAAACAGGGAAAATTGTAGGAGGATAAATTACTTTTGCCCCAAAATTACAAAGTTCCATAGCTTCGATAAAGCTAAGCTTTTCAATTACATAAGCATTATTTATTATGCGAGGATCGGCAGTCATAAAACCATCCACATCGCTCCAAATTTCGAGAATGGAAGCATGAAGAGCTGCAGCCAGGATAGCCGATGTGTAGTCGGAACCACCACGGCCTAAGTTGGTAATGAAATTGGTATTGGAGTCGGTGGAAATAAAACCACCGCAAACTGATATTTGTGGGATGTTGGCAAATGTTTTGCGAATCAGGGCATTTGTTTTCTCGAAGTCAACAATGTGTTTATCAAATTGATTTTCCGTTTTGATAAAAGTTTTAGAGTCGAAATGTACCGCTCCTTCGATAGCATGAGTTACAATGATGGAAGATATAGACTCGCCATAACTAACGATGGTGTCGATAATTTTGGTGGAAATATCTTTAATCAGATAAATGCCCCGGAATATATTGGATAAATCAACGAATTGTAATTGAACCAAGTTTAGAATCTCTTCTTTTTTGTTGGCAGGTATCACACCATCAATTACTTCGATGTGACGCGTAAGCATTTGATCGTATTCCGTCAGATAGGTTTTGTCGCCATCGCAAGCCAGTTTAGCAATTTTGTATAGTTGGTCTGTTATGCCCGAAAGCGCCGAAACAACCACAATTACAGGCTCACTTTGTGTCTCTACAATCTTTTTTACACTTAAAATACCATTGACTGAACCTACGGATGTTCCGCCGAATTTTAATACCTTCATCGTTACGAGTAATGTTAAATTTGTCTGATTCTTTTACAGCAGGCAAAATTAGCAATTTTCGTCGATTAATCAGCGCTTTTCTCCGTTTTTAGGTGAAAGTGTTGTATCTTTCCAAAAAATGAACTACTTTTGCAGCGCTTTAGAAAATAAAGCAAGGATTGGTCTGGTAGCTCAGCTGGATAGAGCAACGCCCTTCTAAGGCGTGGGTCGCGGGTTCGAATCCCGCCTGGATCACAAAAAAACCATCTAAATGCATTATTTAGATGGTTTTTTTGTGTCTAATTCATAGATGTTTAAGTTTTTTGAATTAGCTTTGCAATGATCGGCGAAATATGCAAATATGCATGCAATAGTGTTGATGTTTGGAAGATATCTAATTGAAATTGAATGAAAACAGGAAATGTTCTGGTTGTAGATGACAACAAAAATGTATTAAGTGCTTTGCGAATTTTGTTGGAAAACTATTTTCAGCAAGTGACGCTTTTATCGTCGCCAAACCAATTGCCAACGAAACTACGGGAGTTTACGCCTGATGTTGTGTTACTTGACATGAATTTCTCAGCCGGGATAAACTCCGGTAATGAAGGATTGTTTTGGCTATCTGAAATTAAGAAGTTTGATTCCGAACTGCCGGTGGTGTTATTTACGGCTTATGCTGATATTGATTTGGCAGTAAAAGCATTGAAAGAAGGTGCCAGCGATTTTGTAGTAAAACCGTGGGATAATGCCAAATTAATAGCCACTCTACAAGCTGCATACACGCTTCGTATGTCGCAAAAAGAAGTGAAGCGATTGCGCGAAAAGCAAGGCGTTTTGAATCAGGAACTCAGCTACAATGAGACTATATGTTGGGGACATTCGACCGTCATGCACGAACTGAGGAGGTTGGTGGAGAAAGTAGCAAAAACAGATGCTAACATTTTAATAACCGGCGAAAATGGAACAGGGAAGGAAGTTATTGCCCGTGAAATACACCGTTTGTCTTCAAGGAAAAATGAAGTGCTGGTTACTGTAGATATGGGCGCTGTAAGCGAAACTTTGTTCGAAAGTGAACTTTTCGGTCATGTGAAAGGAGCTTTCACGGATGCACGAACTGATCGGGCTGGGAAGTTTGAAGCTGCCGATGGTGGAACGCTTTTTCTGGACGAAATTGGAAATTTGAGTTATCCGCTACAGGCTAAATTACTGACAGTTATACAATCCAGACAAATCGTTAGGGTAGGGGGTAATAAATCCATTCCAGTCGATATTCGTTTGGTGTGTGCCACAAATCGCGACTTGGAACAATCTGTTCAAAATGGTGAGTTTCGGGAAGATTTACTGTATCGTGTCAACACTATTCATGTGGAAGTACCTCCATTGCGTGAGAGAAAGACAGATATTCAACAGCTTGCCAATTTCTTTCTTCATAAATACTCTTTGAAATACGGGAAAAAAGACCTTGTATTTAATAAACAAACGATTTCAAAACTGAAGGACTATGCATGGCCTGGTAATGTACGTGAACTGCAACATGCTATTGAAAAGGCGGTTATACTATGCGAATGCAATGAGTTATTGCCATCCGATTTTTACATGAAAGAACAAAATGCTTCTGTCTCAAAAATTGAAAATATGAGTCTTGAAGATGCCGAGCGACTGTTAATTGATAATTCAATTAAAAAAAATAGCGGAAATTTATCGGCAGTGGCAACTGAGCTCGGTATTACAAGACCAACGCTTTATAGTAAAATAAAAAAATACGGTCTGTAGCCTTATGTTTAAATCAATTCAATATAAACTTGTATTTTTTGTAATACTACTGATTTTATCTGTTGCAGTATTGACTTATTGTATTGCCTTTGAATATTACAGGCAGGCGGTAGTTCCGGGAATTATGGCATTATTTAGTCTGGGTTCTTTGCAAAGTCATTATAAAAAATTCAACAGCAATATATTGTTTCTGCTGAATGCGTTGGAAAATGGCGATTATTCGTTTCATTTCTCGGAAAGTAAATTATCCCGTCGGGAGAAGGAGCTGAACTCGATGCTGAACCGCATCAAAGAAATTTTGGCAAATGCCCGGAAAGAAGTTGTTGAGAATGAGAAATTTTTGAGTCTCATTATCGAAAGCGTCTCCACCGGAATTATTATCATGGACGATTATGGACATGTGCAAACAGTTAACCGATCGGCATTGCAGTTACTGGGGTTACCGGTTTTTACGCATATCAATCAGTTGGGCGGTGTAAATGAAAGCTTCCCGGATCTTTTTCGTAGTATGAAAACTGATGATAACCCTCAAATAACCATTATCAACGAACGCGAAGAAATTCAAGTGAGTTTGCGCCTTTCGGAAATTAAGCTGAAAAATGACCGGATGAAAGTAGTTACTTTGAATAATATAGGCAACGAATTGGAGGCTAAGGAAATGGAGTCCTGGATTCGGTTAATCAGAGTAATGACTCACGAAATTATGAACTCCATTGCTCCGATAACTTCATTGAGCGAAACGCTACTCTCCTTGCATAAAATGCCTGAAACAAGCATCGGAAGCGGGCAGTTGAGAAACAATACAATCGAGGCTTTTGAAACCATTCATTCCACTGTCAAAGGCTTGCTCTCGTTTGTAGATTCGTACCGGAAATTCACTGGAATTCCAAAGCCGATAATCAAAACTTTTAAAATTAAACCGCTGTTTGATAAGATATTGAATCTCGAAGAAAAATCCATGAAAGATAAAAATATCAAACTTCGATTTGTATCGGAAATTGAAAATGTGGAAATGGATGCCGATGAAAAGTTGATAATGCAAGTGCTTGTAAACCTGCTGAAAAATGCCATTGAAGCTATTGACCCGGAGGAGAATGGACAAATTATTATTGCTGTAAGAAAACAAGCCGGCGGGCAAATAGGCATTGATATTTGCAACACGGGGAAGCCTATCCCGCAAGATGTGCTTCCCCATATTTTTATACCCTTTTTCACCACCAAAGAAACCGGTACCGGCATTGGGCTAAGTGTTTCGCGCTATATAATGCGCTTGCACGGTGGAAAACTGATTCATTCTACTTCTCCCGAAGGATGGACGATGTTTTCAGTTGTTTGCTAGTGAGAGGTCATCAACAAGGAAGTTTTCTTATTACTGATAGCCTCTATAAAGTAAGAGTACATGTTATATTTATCAATTAAGTAAGTCGTATTTATTATTGATATATTTCTTAA
>DATFAW010000064.1:0-8511 GCA_035254165.1 Paludibacter sp. | reverse complement strand
TATTTGCTTATTCGAAATAATGTCGTAAATTTGCAACGTTTTCAAATCACAAAGGCAGTCCTGTTTTTGTATCAACAATCAAAAAAACATAACATTCACCACAACGTTTTTTCCAGAAAGGAAAATCTCACCAGAACGTTTATTCATCATTTTATGAGTAATTACAACATTTTGCAATTGAATGCGAAAGATTTGTCCGAATTGAAGGACATCGCATCTGAATTAGGTCTGAAAGTTTCAAATTCAGCTAAAAAAGAGACTTTGGTCTATGACATACTTGACCAACAAGCCGTTGTAAATGCGCAACGCAAAACCATCACTAATGAGAATCAGGAAATTGAACGGAAAAAACGCCTTCGTGTGCCGATTAAAAAAACTCCTGAACAAAAAGCACAACAGCTGCAACAACAAAAAGCAGTAAAACCTGTAGATTCCCAGGTACAAAAAGCTGCTCCTAAAGAAGTTGTAGAACCAAAACCTGTAATTGCAAAACCAACCGAGGTAGTAAAAGCGGAAGCAAAACCGTTGGATAATGCAACACAGGAAGCAAAACCAGCAAAGAAAGCCAATAAACCAAGATCGCAGAAACCTGCAAAACCGGTTATTGTAAAACCTGCGGCTGAAACAGCAGAAACAGTAGAAGTTAAGGAAGTGGAAGCTGCAGCTCCCATTGCCCCACCTACCAAAGTGTTTGTATTGGAAGATAGATCTGATAATGAATCTATAGAAGAAACATTGTTCGTCAATGAAGTTGTAACAGAGCGAGTAGATGAAGAATTGGAAGTGGTTAAACAAGCTCCGGAGGCCGGCGAAATGAAACCAGTTAAACCAAATATTAATCAGAGTAATGCGAATAGTAACCGTAACAAATTTAATCAACGTCCAGAGAAAGCTGAAAAACAATTCGATTTCGACGGTATTTTGGAAGGAACCGGAACATTGGAAATGATGGCCGATGGTTATGGTTTTCTTCGTTCTGCCGATTATAATTACCTGGCTTCGCCCGATGATATTTATGTATCTCAATCGCAAATAAAGCTTTTCGGTCTGAAAACCGGCGATACGGTGAAAGGAGCTATTCGTCCGCCCAAAGAAGGTGAAAAATACTTCCCGCTTATTAAGGTAGCCCAAATCAACGGTCGTTCACCCGAGTATGTACGTGACCGCGTTCCTTTTGAACACCTCACTCCTCTTTTTCCCGATACTAAATTTAATCTTTGTAGTGGCAAAAACGATACACTTTCGGCCCGTATGGTCGATTTGTTTTCGCCAATTGGTAAAGGCCAACGTGGATTGATTGTAGCTCAACCTAAGACAGGTAAAACTGTTTTGTTGAAAGATATTGCCAACGCCATTGCAGCTAATCACCCAGAAGTGTACATGATTGTATTGCTTATCGATGAACGTCCTGAAGAGGTTACCGATATGGCTCGTAGCGTCCGTGCCGAAGTAGTTTCGTCCACTTTCGACGAACCGGCAGAACGTCACGTAAAAGTGGCCAGCATGGTTCACGAAAAGGCAAAACGTATGGTGGAATGTGGTCAGGATGTGGTTATCTTGCTGGATTCAATCACTCGTCTGGCTCGTGCTTACAATACAGTATCTCCTGCTTCGGGTAAAATTCTTTCGGGAGGTGTGGATGCTAATGCGTTACACAAACCAAAACGTTTCTTTGGTGCTGCACGTAATATCGAAAATGGTGGTAGCTTGACAATTATAGCAACTGCCTTGACCGAAACAGGTTCTAAAATGGACGAAGTAATCTTTGAAGAATTTAAAGGAACCGGTAACATGGAACTTCAATTGGACCGCAAATTGTCGAACAAACGTATTTTCCCTGCCGTGGATATTATGGCTTCAAGTACCCGTCGCGACGATTTATTGCTTGATAAAGATACCTTGAACCGTATGTGGATTTTACGTCGCCATTTGGCCGATATGAATTCTATGGAAGCTATGGAATTCTTGAAAGAACGACTTGAGCGCACCGAAAACAACGATGAGTTTCTTGTTTCTATGAACGGATAATACATATTCAATATCTCACAATTTAAAGAGTCGTCGGCACATACCGGCGACTTTTTTTTTCGAAGTCATCTTGACTTTTTAAAATATCGACCCTAACAGAGCTTTGTGTGAATACTAATTGGGTCTCGCGAGTTCCAACTCGCGGCATTGATATAATATTGCGAGCCGGAACTCGCAAAACCCAATTCAAAACATAGAAAACCTCTGGAAGAACAACAGTATTGAAAATCAGAATCATTTTTTTTAAAAGTCAAGACGACTTCATCAATAAAACAAGCCCTATTTTATTGGTTGAAACAAATTATTTTCGCAATAACCGCTATACAATTTGTAGAAACCCGAATGGAGCATCATTCAGGTCTGTACAAATTGTAGAGAGCGAAACAGTGTATCATTCTTGTCTGTACAAATTGTACAGATCTAAACGGGCATTAACCATGCCTATACAAATTGTAGAAGGTTCAACAGAGCTTCATTTATCTCTATACAATTTTTAGAGGCTTGAACGGTGCTCAAATTGGCCTATACAAATTGTAGAAGGTTCAACAGAGCTTCATTCATCTCTATATAATTTATAGAGGCTTGAACGGTGCTCAAATCAGTCTATATAATTTATAGAACCACCAAACAGGCATCATTCAGCTCTATATAATTTATATAGGATTAAAACGTCATTTATCCTGATAGATAAAAAACTGAATTATCGAATAGAACCGCCCCTCTTAGTTCATCTGAATATATCAACAGCTACATTGAGTCTTTTAAGCTTTAAACCTACTTTTTCTGCACAATAGCATCCGATTCATGCAAGTTTTTGACCGATATAGGAAAAAAATAGTATCTTTGCAGCCGAAAATTATAAGACTTTGAATTATAATCACGTCAAATACAAACGAACTGACACAAGAATCTTGTAAAATGAACGTTTGCTTGGCATCAATAAAAACAGTATACATGAAGCGAGCATAAACGCATATTTTTCACTGACTAACGTGAAAAACTGACATGTGAGTTCCATGCGATCATTAAAAAATAAATTATTTACGTATGAAATTATTAGAAGGAAAAGTAGCTATCGTAACCGGAGCTGCCCGTGGTATTGGAAAAGCAATTGCCCTAAAGCTGGCAAGCGAAGGTGCTAACATTGCATTCACCGATTTGAATATCGACGAAAATGCCTTGAATACACAAAAAGAAATTGAAGCTTTGGGCGTAAAAGCTAAAGGTTATGCTTCGAATGCAGCTAACTTTGACGAAACTCACACTGTCGTTAATGAGATCGTGAAAGAATTCGGCCGTGTTGACGTATTGGTAAACAATGCTGGTATCACCAAAGATGGTTTGATGATGCGCATGAGCGAAGGTCAATGGGATGCAGTAATCAACGTAAACCTGAAATCGGCTTTCAACTTTATCCATGCAGTTACGCCTGTAATGATGAAACAAAAAACCGGAAGTATTATCAATATGAGTTCTGTAGTTGGTGTTTCGGGTAATGCAGGTCAATCAAACTATTCTGCTTCGAAAGCAGGTATGATTGGTTTAGCTAAATCGGTTGCTAAAGAATTAGGTTCACGTGGTATCCGTGCCAATGCTATTGCACCGGGCTTTATCGAAACAGAAATGACTCATGCTTTGACAGAAGAGCAACGTGCAAAATGGAACGAAACCATTCCATTGCGTCGTGGTGGCAGTCCTGACGAAGTGGCAAAAGTGACACTTTTCCTTGCTTCTGACTTGTCAAGTTATGTAAGCGGACAAGTTATCAATGTTTGTGGTGGAATGAACACCTAATAATATCCTAAAAAGGACTTAAGATACGAAGCGCTCCAGAGAAATTTGGAGCGCTTTTTGTATTAATAATGTTACGGAATAAATAAGCCGTTTACTCGTTTTTAGAGCGAAAAAATACTATCTTTGTCAGTCTTTTTCCCAAAAACTGACAAAACAGACAAAAATATATCGATACAATAATATAAAACATTGAAATAATGGGATTTAATGACTTTTTAGGAAAAATACTTGGAAATAAATCGCAACGCGACTTAAAAGAAATCACTCCTTATGTAGATAAAATCAAAGCTGTATACAGTGAAATCACATCTTTGAGTAATGATGAGTTACGTACTCGTACAGAAACGATTAAAACACGTATTCAGGATTATGTAGCAGCAGAAGTTGCACGTGTTGCAGAACTGAAAGCGAGCATTGAAGATACCGAGATTGATCTTCGCGAAAAAATTTACACTGAAGTTGATAAACTTGAAAAAGAAATAACTGCCAAGTACGAAGAAGTTTTGGATGAGGTTCTTCCCGAAGTGTTTGGTATTATGAAAGATACTGCTCGTCGTTTGACCGAGAATTCAGAAGTGATAGTGACAGCTAATCAGTTCGATCGCGATCTGGCTACAAAATATGATTTTGTAACTATCCAGGGAGATAAAGCCCATTATAAAAACCAATGGACTGCCGGCGGTAACCTTATTAAATGGGAAATGGTGCACTACGATGTACAATTATTTGGTGGTGTGGTACTTCATAAAGGTAAAATCTCGGAAATGGGAACCGGTGAAGGTAAAACACTGGTGGCTACCCTTCCTGTGTTCCTGAATGCATTGACTGGCAAAGGTGTTCATGTGGTTACGGTAAATGATTATTTATCAAAACGTGACTCGGAATGGATGGGACCATTGTATATGTTCCATGGTTTATCGGTAGATTGTATTGATAAACACCAACCTAATTCAGAAGAACGTCGTCAGGCCTATTTGGCAGATATTACGTTTGGTACCAACAATGAATTTGGTTTCGACTACTTGCGTGACAATATGGCAACTGCCCCACTCGACCTGGTTCAACGTAAACATAATTATGCTATTGTGGATGAGGTTGACTCGGTATTGATTGATGATGCCCGTACACCATTGATTATTTCAGGTCCGGTGCCAAAAGGCGAAGATCAGTTATTCGAAGACTTACGCCCGAAAGTAGAACGCTTGGTAAACACCCAAAAGACATTGGCGACCAAATATCTTGCTGATGCCCGTAACTTATTGAAATCGGAAGACAAAAAACAACAAGAAGAAGGTGCTTTAGCACTTTTCCGTTCGTACAAAGGAATGCCTAAAAACAAACCTTTGATTAAATACCTGAGTGAACAAGGAATGAAAGCGTTACTGCTTAAGACTGAAGAGTTTTATATGCAGGAAAATAACCGGAACATGCACATTGCTACCGATCCGCTTTACTTTGTGATCGATGAAAAAAATAATACCATTGAGCTGACTGATAAAGGAATTGATTTAATCACTGACAATACTGACGATGCACAATTCTTTGTGTTGCCTGATGTAGGTAGTGAAATTGCAGAACTCGAAAAAGACAAAAGCATTAGTGCAGAAGAAAAGCAAGCTCAAAAAGACGAAATTCTTCAAACTTATTCTGTAAAATCGGAACGTGTTCACACAATCAACCAGTTGTTGAAAGCCTACACGCTTTTTGAAAAAGACGTGGAATATGTGGTGATGGAAAACAAGGTGAAGATTGTAGACGAACAAACCGGACGTATTATGGACGGTCGTCGTTACTCTGACGGTTTGCACCAGGCTATTGAAGCAAAAGAGCGTGTAACTATTGAAGCTGCTACACAAACATTTGCTACTATCACGTTGCAGAATTACTTCCGCATGTATCATAAACTTTCGGGTATGACCGGAACGGCGGAAACAGAAGCAGGTGAATTGTGGGATATCTATAAATTGGATGTGGTTGTTATTCCTACCAATCGCCCAATTGCCCGAAATGATATGGAAGACCGCGTTTACAAAACTAAACGCGAAAAATATACGGCCGTAATCGAAGAAATTGATCGTTTAGTGACTGCCGGTCGTCCGGTTTTGGTCGGAACAACTTCGGTAGAAATTTCCGAATTGTTGAGTCGCATGCTTACCGGACGTAAGATCAAACATAATGTATTGAATGCGAAATTGCACCAACGCGAAGCTGAAATTGTAGCCGAAGCAGGTCAAAAAGGAACTGTTACTATTGCAACTAACATGGCTGGTCGTGGTACCGATATTAAACTGACTCAGGAGGTAAAAGATGCCGGTGGTTTGGCCATTATAGGTACCGAACGTCATGAAAGCCGTCGTGTGGATCGTCAGTTGCGTGGACGTGCAGGCCGTCAGGGAGATCCGGGTTCTTCTATCTTTTACGTTTCATTGGAAGATGATTTGATGCGTTTATTCGGTTCGGAACGTATTTCGGGCATTATGGATAAACTTGGGTTTGAAGAAGGCGAAATGATTGAACATTCAATGATTTCAAAATCTATCGAACGTGCCCAGAAGAAAGTGGAAGAAAATAACTTCGGCCGACGCAAGAATTTGCTTGAATATGATGATGTGATGAACTCGCAACGCGAAGTGGTTTATTCTAAACGTTACCACGCTTTGATGGGCGAACGTATTGGAGTTGATATTACCAACATGATTTATGATACTGTTGAAAGTATAGTTGAAAGTGCCCGTAACAATGGTGATTTTGAACAATTGGAAATTGATTTGCTGAAAGTATTTGCTATGGATGTACCTTTCGAACAGGACGAATTCCATAATTCTAAAGTGAATGTATTGAGCCATAAAGTTACTGAAGCTGCCATGGAAACGTTTAAACGAAAGATGGATAAATTGGCTTCTGTGTCTTATCCGGTAATCAAGGATGTTTACGAGCAGAAAGGACAACAATACGAAAGCATCCTTATTCCTATTTCGGATGGTAAACGTGTATTCAATATTACAACGCACTTAGAAACTGCCTACAAAACAGAAGCACGTGAAGTTGTAAAATCATTCGAAAAACAGACCTTGCTTTTCGTTATTGACGATGAATGGAAAGAGCATCTTCGCCAATTGGACGAGTTGCGTAACTCGGTTCAAAATGCAAGTTACGAACAAAAGGATCCGTTGTTGATTTATAAACTTGAATCGTTTGGACTGTTCAAAGAAATGATTGATTCTATGAATCGCAAAGTATTGGCAATTCTTATGCGTGGGCAAATTCCAATGCGCGAACCGGAACAAGTACGCGAGGCAAGACCAAGCCAACGCATGGATCTGAGCAAATACAAAACGCAAAAAGACGATGCCGGTGCCGGTGCAAGTGGCGAAAATCCTACTAAACAGGATACCCGCGAGGTACAAAAATTGCAGCCAATTCATGTAGACAAAGTACCTGGTCGTAATGATCCATGTCCTTGCGGAAGCGGAAAGAAATATAAAAACTGTCACGGAGCTAATTAATTCAGGAGTAAGAGGTAAGAGGTAAGAAAAATACTTACATTCTTACCTCTTACCTCTTTAAATCTTCTAAATTATGTTATTAGACTACATTACCTGGAATGTTGACCCGGTTTTATTTCATCTCGGACCTTTATCTGTTCGTTGGTATGGACTATTTTGGGCAATTGGTATTTATGCCACTTTGATAATTGTTCAACGACTTTATAAACACGAGAAACTTCCGGTTGAATGGCTGGATAAATTATTCTTGTACACAGTAATCGGGGCTATAGTTGGAGCACGACTGGGACATTGCTTGTTCTACGAATGGCAATTGCTGTCAGAGCCGGTTACGTTTCTCGGAATAACGTTCGATTATGGTAATCATTATCTTTCTCATCCCTGGGAGTTGTTGTATATCTGGCGCGGTGGATTAGCCAGCCATGGTGGTGCAGCTGGAATTTTGACAGCCATGTACTTTTTTAATAAAAATGTTTCAAAAAAAGGCTATGTCTGGATTTTCGACCGTTTGGTCATTGGAGTAGCTATTTGTGGCGCTTGTATCCGTTTTGGAAACTTGATGAACTCTGAGATTTATGGTAGTGCCACTTCCCTACCCTGGGGATTTATTTTTGTTCGCGACGGACAAACTGAACCTATGCATCCGACTCAAATCTATGAAATGATTTATTGCCTGCTAACTTTTGCCATTACCTGGTGGCTATATTGGAAAAAAGAAGCGTATAAAAAGAACGGCTTAATCTTCGGCGTTTTTCTTATCGGGATTTTCGGTTCCCGGTTTGTGTTGGAATTTATTAAACTGAATCAAGAGACTTTTGAATCGGGAATGATTTTAAATATGGGGCAAATTCTCAGCATTCCATTTATTGTCTGGGGAATTTGGCTGGTAATAAAAAGTAATAGAGTCCCTGTTCAATGAAATAATTAATCATGAAAGTCCTTCTACTTTGGGCAATAGTTTTTCTGTTCTGCAATATGCTTATTGCTCAGGAAGACTCGACTAGAGTAATAGATTCGAATGATAATTTTCAAAAGAAATGGTTTAATTCACATTATGTTCACGAGAGTATTGTTCCGCTTGGTTTGGTGCTAGGAAGTGTAATCGTGATTGCAATTCCCAATTTTAAAGAACATTTACAACAAAAACTTAATTGGGATGATGATCTTAAACCGGGTCATGTTA
>DATFAW010000063.1:0-3395 GCA_035254165.1 Paludibacter sp. | reverse complement strand
GCAGCTCAGGTAGTTGCATTAAAGAAAGATCAGGAAAATCTTCACATCACCATGTCGTGCTCATTTGCCAATGAACTTAAAATAGATCAAAGCGTGGCGCATAATGGCGTTTGCCTGACTGTTGTGTCATTAACAGATGATTCGTATACCGTAACAGCAATAAAAGAGACGTTAGATTGTACAAATTTGGGGTTGCTTGTTCCGGGCAGTAAAGTGAATCTGGAGCGTAGCATGATTATGAATGGGCGATTGGATGGACATATTGTTCAAGGTCACGTTGACCAGACTGCAGTTTGCACCGAGGTGAAAGAGGCAGATGGCAGTTGGTATTTTACCTTTGAATATCCATTTGATAAAGAAATGGCAAAACGCGGTTATATGACAGTTGACAAAGGCTCTGTAACTGTAAATGGTGTCAGCCTGACTGTTTGTAATCCTACAGATAATAGTTTTCAAGTTGCTATAATACCGTATACTCACGAGCATACCAATTTTCATCAAATTAAAGCAGGGACAGTTGTAAACCTTGAATTTGATATTATTGGTAAATATGTAAGCCGCATGATGGCGTTTTAGCCAGCAAATTGACTATTTCGGCGTGCAAACAAACTATATTCAATGTGTCGTTGTTACTAAGTCGATGATATAGTTATATGAGTATGGAAAAGTTGAGAAAGCAAATAAAAGAATCGTTTTTCAATCCAATTCTTCATTTTTTACCGCTAATTTTATTTTTAGTTGTAGATGATTTCTTTGGGATGAGTACAGCATGGAAAGTATCATTTCCTATCGCGTTGATTCTTGTGGTTTATGTTTATTTTTTTTACAATAGGATTTTCACATGGCATTTGGTTTTTACACTTGTATATCTGGCAGTGAGTATTATTGCCAACGTGGAAATGTTGTTGCCAATCACTTTCATCAGGGAGGAGCTTGTTTATGAGCTTGTTTTAGTTTCATTCTTGTTTGTATCCATTGTTTTCCGAAAGAAAATACAAAAAATCATACTCGGTATTATTTCAGACTTAATACCTATGACGAACAATTTTAATGAATTGTATCGTGTTGTTTGGACATTGTTTTTAGTGCTTTTATCCTATATTGTAGCCTTTGTAATCCTTCAGATTGTTGATAAAGGCGATATGCGTTATCAAGATATGTTACAATCTGTCTACGTGAGTGTTATAGCATTCTTTGTAATCTGCGAATTATTACGGGTGAAAATAATTCGTTCGAAATTACTTCGGGAAGAATGGTGGCCCATAGTAAACAATCAAGGACGAATTGTCGGAAGTATTCAGCATTATACAAGTTTGAGTGATGAAAATAAATATATGCATCCGGTTGTGCGATTACTTTTTGTAGATAGAAGTATGATACTTTTAAGAAAAATATCCGATAATGATACTGAATCTCCGGGTTTGTGGGATACAACCATTTCAAATCATGTAAGAATGGGGGAAACGATTGAGCAATGTGTAGAAAAGACTACTAAGGAAAATTTTTCGTTGGACAACTTTAAATATATGTATTTATCGAACTATGTAGCAGAAGGAAAATACGAAAAACAATATGCATTTTTGTTTGTAAGCTGTCAACAAGCTGAATACGAGCTAAACTCTTCATTTTCAGAGCAGACTAAATGGTGGACTCAAAAGCAGATTGAAGACAACTTATCAGAAAGTGTTTTTACTGATAATTTCAAAACGGAATTTGATTTGTTGCAACGAAGCGGTTTGCTCGAAACCGGACAATGTGAATGCGCTTGTAAATTGAGAGATGTTATTTATAGCCAGCCCAATTCAATCAAAAAGGAAGACTTGAATTAATCCTCACCCATAGCCCTCTTGAATATCTTCTGAGCTTGCGTATAATCCAATTTACCACATGGACCTGAGATACAACCACCTTCGCAAGCCATTACCTCGATGAAATTGCCGGGAGCTTTGCCTTTGGCGTAAGCCCTTAGAAGGCCAATGTTCTTTTTATTTAAACTGGCTACCTGTACAGGTTTTACACCTAGCTGTGGATACATTTGGGCTACAGCTGAAATCACGCCACCTGCGCGGGCAAATCCGCGTCCCAACATCGGTGCACACTCTGTTTCTGTGTTTGATGTTTGTATTTCAATTGACAATCCAGTGAAAATGGAATCCAATTCCTCGAAAGTCAACATATAATCAATTAAATCATTTTCAGACATTTCTTTTCTTTTTCCAACACAAGGGCCAATAAACACAATTTTCGCATCCGGATATTTGGCTTTCACCATCTCAGCAGTATAGTGCATGGGCGATTTAGTGTGCGAAACAAAAGGTTTCATTTCGTGCAAATGCTTGTTCACTAACTCAATGTATGATGGACAGCACGATGTTGTCATGAATTGTTGCCCACTTTCCAATTTCTCATTTAATTCGGCCCCTTCAAGTTTAGTGGTCTCCATTGCACCGTATGCCACTTCTATAGCTTCGGCAAAACCAATTTGGCGAACGGCATCAGCAATTTCATTTATCGAATTATTGAATTGTGATTGAATGGCTGGTGCCATGATGGCTACTAATTTTTCTCCTCGTTCTATAGCCGGCAAAATATCAAAAAGTTGAGAAACTTCGAATATTGAACCAAACGGACAAGCGTTGATACATTTCCCGCAGTAAATACATTTAGTTTCATCGATATGTTCAATTCCGTTTTCGTCTTTTTGAATGGCTTTTACAGGGCAAGCCTCCTCACAAGGTATTGGTATATAAACAATTGAATGATACGGACAGGCTTCTTTGCATATGCCGCAATTAATACATTTGTTGTGGTTGATGTGTGCCTGACCATTGTCCATAAAACTAATAGCATCTTTAGGACAGTTCATGTAGCAAGAACGTGCCACGCAACCTTTACAAAGATTTGTTATTACATAATTTGTTTTTACACAGGCCGTACAAGCTTCATCAACTACCGTTAGAATACTTTTTTTAGTTTCTTTTCGGTCTAAAGCCTTTTCTGCATATTCTGACAGCATTGTTAATTCATCAACCTCTTCGTCAATACTATATCCTAAAATTGGCAGCATTTTATATTTTAATACTGCACGTTCTTTATGAATGCAACATCTGCCTCGGGCTTGACTGTTTTTTGGCGACATTTTTATAGGCAATCGATCAATTTCAGTAATCAAACTGCCTTCTTTGTACAGGCTTATTAATCTAGACATCAAGTCTCTACGGACAATTAGAGTATTATTAGCAAATGCCATTTGTATTCTGGTTTAGTTTTGTTATTCAGGGTTGCAAAGGTAATTATTTGTTTGCTTTGTAGAAATAGATTCTCAATCAAACAACAGGGATTGGCAATATCTTAAATGGAATACTAGTTTTAGACTCATGAAGATACTAATCTAT
>DATFAW010000062.1:0-7879 GCA_035254165.1 Paludibacter sp. | reverse complement strand
CAGGCTATATCTCCGTGTTTTAGTTTTTCAACTAAAACACGGTCGTCGTTTATTTCTTCTTTCATACATTTAAAGTATTAGTAAGAATAAACCCGTAAATTGTCTCAATTTTCTGAATAGTTTGTTTGGAACTATCAGGTGTAAAGCGGACATCAAGATGATTAGTACTCCTGATTTTCATGTGATTTTATTTAAGGTGTTTTTCAACGTTACATTATAAACAATCTAGTTGTAATAATCCGTTACGCTTCTTGAGTTAAATGTGCAATTTCTTTAGATTATAAGAAAAGAATTTGGAATCGAATGATAAATACGGGTGGAATTGGAATAAAACCAACAGGAATTGGCTCAGAACATGTGTACATTATACCAAAACATACATGTATTAAACAGATGCCAGTTGATATTATACTAAGACCATTTGCAAGTTGAACAAAGCATGACTGTATTAGTTCAAAACACAGTGTGTTTTAACCATTTAACCTGTTGGAACGAAACCTGGTTTTCATATCCGTAAACTTGATTTACGGGTTAGTAAATTGAGTTTTCTTATCCGTAAAATGAAGTATGTTGACCTGTAAACCGGCATTTCGGATATTCTGAAATTAGTATAGAATCAGCTGAAATAGGAATAAAAGTGGAGGAGTTAGAATAAAAAAAGTTGCTATTGGCTCAAAACTAATTAGAATTGAGCCAATAGCAACTGTAAGGTGGTGGATAGAAATAACTTTTTTAGAACTTAAACGGTTTCTTTTCGAGGAAGAAGCGGTAATCTTTTACCATTCCTTTGGTGCTTTTGTCGGTGCGGGGAAGAATTCTAAAGCCTTTTACATTGATTTCTTTACCCATATCAATAACCACCTGATGGGGATGATTTGCTTTGTCACCAATTTTTGTTTGCCAGATAATGGACTCCTGGATATCAAATAGTTTATCAGCTCCATTGGCAGCTTTCACTGTCTCTTCACTATCCACAAATACTACTTTCCAGTTGATGGATGAAATAGCCTTGCCATCTTCTCCAATAATTTCAAATTCGGCAACCGTAGTGCTGTTGTCATTTGCATCCTGTGCATTCAAGGCTTCGAAACAGAAATAGCGCCCCGCAGTTATTTCATTTAAATTTACTGCTTGCCAACCACTTTCGGCAGGAAGTGTTCCCGATACAACTGCATTCAGTCCGTTTAGATTCAAGCTTTTCGCTGCTTTTTGTTGTTGGTTGCCATCTTTCCCAATGACGTCCAGAATGGCGTGATTTAGTCCGGCAATACTTGTTATTGTTGGTTTATCAATATCCAGTACAATGATTTCGTTCGCTCCTTTTTTTAAATAGCAACCCGGTACACAAAGCGTTTGGGTAGGTCCTATTTTCCAGAAACGACCTAAGTTATACCCGTTCACCCAAACCATTCCTTTGCCCCAAGAGCTCATATTGAGGTAGGTGTAACCTGTTTTGGTCAGGTTGAAAGTAGCCTTGTACCATGCCGGACCTGTTGCGGGTTTTGCACTAAATTTGGCTCTTGTTTGAAATTTGTAATCAACAGGTAGATTATAAATAGTCCAGTCCTTCAATTCAGTTTCTATATTTCCGTCGGAGAGCAGCACTTTATTCGTGATTCCTTTGCGATCCAGAATTGCTTCTCCATAATTTACGCGCCCCATTCCTTCTACCAAAATATCCAAACGGGCATTTGCTTTTAAAACAGGTATTTCAACAACACTTTCACCTCTGCGGCGATCCAGTTTCCCGATCGTCTTGCCATTGATAAATACAGTAGCCCAGTCGTGCACATCTTTGATGATAAGCGTTTGTTTGTGATTGCAGGCTAGCAGTTGTTTTCGGTAAATAATGGAGCCCCAACCCTGATCGAAAAATTCCATAGGTTGAATGTTCTCCGATTGTTTGGCATCAGGCAGATTCTCGAACAGATTAGCCGTTTGTGTAAATGTAATTGCCGGAATAGTTATGGTTACTTCCGGATTTTGAGGTATGGCAGGTAATGTTTCACCTTCCTGCAAATAGTTTTTCAGCAAATCGCGAATGGCATAGAACTTATCGGTTGGGTTACCTGCTTCATCGATAGGTGCATTGTAATCGTACGACGAAGTGGTGGGTGCATAAGCCGGAGCATTGGCACCTGCCCATTGTCCGAAGCTCGTGCCACCATGAGCCATATACAGGCTGAATGATATGCGCCTATCCATCATGTCCTTAAGGCTGCCAATAAAGCTGCTGATATCACGGGTTTCGTGTGGACGCCCCCACTGATCGAACCAACCTGTCCAGTATTCGCCACACATCAATGGTGAGGTAGGATTTATTTCTTTGAATTTACGGAACTGATCGTCGATGTTAGATCCGGCACCAAAGTTTAATGCATTTACTGCACCATCAAGTTTGTAACGGAAAAAGTTAGATGACCAATCGCAACGGAGCAGTTGCATTTTGTCGAAACCTGCCTGACGAATATTATCACGCATGGTTTCCATATATTTGCCATCGCTGCCCCAGGTTCCGTACTCATTTTCAACCTGAACCATGATGATGTTTCCACCATTTTGAATTTGGAGAGGAGCTAATTGTTTTCCGGCTTCGTTCAAATAATTTTTGGTTTGTTCCATAAAATAATTGTCTGTAAGACGTCGCACCTGCAAATCTTTCTTTTTCAACAACCACCAGGGAAGCCCACCCATATCCCATTCCGCACAAACGTATGGTCCGGGGCGAACAATGCAGTACATGCCATTTTTTTGTATCAGGCGAACAAATTCCGCCACGTCATTTTGGCCTTTAAAATTGAAAACTCCCGGAGTTTGCTCATGAATGTTCCAAAACAAGTAGATGCAAATAGTATTCATCCCCATGGCTTTACACATTTTTATCCGGTGATCCCAATATGCCTTGGGGATACGGGTGTAATGTAGTTCACCTGCCCGGATAATGAATGGTTTCCCATTGAGCATGAATTCTTTGTTTCCGGCAATAAAATTTCCTGTATTGTTTAAGGAATAGGTCTGTTTTGGCGTTTGGGCATGCATTGAGTTGCTTGCCGACAGCAGAAAGAGGATGAATAAAAATAGTGTTTTTCTCATGAATTATAATGTTGTTTGTTTGATATCTGGCTTTGTGACGTTCTATTTCGAATCAGTTTGTTGGTAAATGCGAACATAATCTACTTCGAAAGTTATCGGGAAGTGACTTTGGCCTGGATCACCGCCGTTGGCTCCCAGTGCCAGGTTTAGAAGAAGATAATGTGGTTGAAGGAAAGGATTACTGCCATCGGGATTGATTGTCTCGCTTAATAATGTCGTGTTCAATAATTCATTATCTACGTATAACTTTATGGACTCCCGGGTCCAGTCCATGCGCCAGATATGAAATTTTTCCGGCCATCTTTTATCTTTTGCCATCAGCACTGCCAATGTTTTTTTTACAGAGTTCCATTTTCCTTTATATCGAATGTTAGTGCCGGATGCAACATTTGCTAAAATTGATGAGACTCCGTTGGGCCGGTAAAACTCCAGCATGTCTATTTCACCGCATGAAGGCCACTCTTTACTTATGCCCAAGGTCCAAATGGCAGGCCATGCACCCATGGTTGTGTCGATGCGTGCACGCACTTCGAAACGACCGAAAAGCCATGATTTTTTTTCGGCAGTATTTATGCTGGCTGAACTGTAATTCACGTCTTTTCGGTTTGTGTACCAGCTTTTACTATCGGGAATGTAATTGGGATTAGGGAAGTTCTCTTTTTTGCCTTCGATAATCAGGCATCCATTTTTACAAATGGCATTTTTGCTTTGATACCATTGTAGCTCCTCATTTCTTTTAAATCCGGTTTCAAAAGACCAAATCTCAGCATTTGGACTTCCTTTGTAACTGAACTCTTCATCGAATACCAGTTCCATTCCAGCAATTTTATTCGGTTGCGATGCATCGGGGGCATATGGATTAATTGTTGTTCCTATAGCCGAAAGGACAGAAAAAAAAGAGATAATTAGCGTAAATAGCGTTTTCATGAAATGAAATTTTTGATTAATAAATCGTTAATGTATTTGAAACAGGCGTGACGTTTTATTTTGTTTACTTTACAAATCTCACCATTTCTGAAGCTGCCAACAAAAAAGCCCCAACTCCAAAATTAGCAGTAGAATTAGCATCTACAATTTGTCCCTGAATGGCTTTTTCACCAATAGGTTGTACATAACCAATTTTTCCTGAAGGTTGTAATGCTATAGTTGAAAGGTAATTCCAACCTTTTAATGCTGCAGGCAAGTATGTTTTTTCTTTTAAATACCCATTGTTAATTCCCCAAAGCAGACCGTAAGTAAAAAAAGCAGTTCCGCTGGTTTCGTACCCTGGTGCTTGTTGCGGATCGAGCATACTGCGTGTCCAAAAACCTTCCGATTGTTGGCATTTAATGATTTCTTTTGCCATATCTCGGTAATGTTTCATAAATAAAGGTCTGTATTTAGAATCCTTAGGCATGTCTTTCAATACTTTTGCTAGTCCGGCAAAAACCCAACCGTCGCCGCGCGCCCAAAAATCTTTTTTCCCATTTGCAGTTTTATGAGCAGGGTATACATATTTTGCATCGCGATAGAATAGTTTTGCTTCCGGATCGTACATGATACGTTTAGCATATAAAAAATACTCATTCAATTTATTCAGGTAAAGACTGTTTCCAGTTACTTTATACATCTTAGTCATTACAGGCATTACCATATATAGTCCATCAGACCACCACCAGTAATCATTGTTTGGAGTACTCATTTCGTATTCCAACACTTCACGGGCGCGTGCAATTTTATTGCTGTCGGGGGCCAGATTATATAAATCTATATAGGTTTGAAAGCAAACTTGCCAATCGCCAAACAGTACATGGTTGGAAGTTTCACCGTAACTATATTTCCATTTTGATTTATCAGTGGCTTTTGCGCCTTTCCATTCATTTTGAATAGCCCATTGTTCGGAATATGCGCGATATCTCTCATTCCCGGTAACGAAATACGCTTCCATGTTTCCGGTATGGTACGCAGCATTGTCCCAAAATGGATTGCCCGCATCGGGGTGTGTCGATTGCCAATAGTTATTGACTTTTTCAATTGTGTTGATGAGTTCAGATTTAGAAAGTCGGTTTTGAGCAATTCCCAGTGAATTGCCAGTCAAAGTCAGGATTAGGATTAACTTGTAAAGCTTCATATAAATAATTTATGTTGTTGATTCATTTTAATAGCGATATTTCAAATTGAAAAAATGCAGCATACAAAAATACCCCGTTAATGTGTATCCAAAGTATATAATTCGTTCAATAAAGTGGATTATACACATAAAACCAAGAATTGAGTTCAACAAACAATGAGGTACAGTAATGAAATCCGAACTGTACTTCTCTCTACCTTTTTGACCTTTTTGTCACTACAACTATGATAGCAATTATGTATTTTTGTAACATCGCCCAATCACGTTACTCAATTGTTTTAATTAAACTTTGCGTAATGTATGGACTTGACTATGTTTTTTCAAAAATAACAAAATTTTAAATAAGATGAAGCTTATTACGAAATTCGCATTGATTTTATTTCTATTTGTCTCAAACGTGATTCTCGTTTGTGCTCAAAACGTCCCATCTTCAACTAAATCTGAGGGCCGGGTCTTCGAACTCAATAAACCGGACTACAAATTAAGTCCGCATACAGGGATGACCCGCCAACACTGGAAAGATGCGGCATTGTATATGCTCAAAGGCGCATTTGGATATGTCCATCAACTGGATGATCCGATGAAGTTTCCAAAACAGCCGGGCATAAGTTACCCTCGTAACGAAGAGCAAATTCCTACCGAAAAGCTCGAAGGACTGCGTCGGACTCTGTTTGTGGCAGCACCGCTTCTGAAAGAACCCCCCGAACTTATTGTTAATAATATTAAGGTAGCCGATTATTATCGTCATCAATTATGCAATCTAATCGATCCTTCAAGTCCATCATTTATAAAACATCGTGCTAAAAACGGTGGTCCTCATCAGAATTTGGTAGAATTTGGAGCCATAGCTATCTCGATGACTGCTATCCCTGATGTGCTTTGGAAACCACTTCCTCAAAATCAGAAAGATTCTTTGGCTGCATTGATGCTTAGTTATGCCGATGGTCCTACAGTGGATTCGAATTGGAAGTTTTTCAATATATTCGTTTTAAGCTTCTTCAAAAATCAGGGATATGCTGTAAACGAAAAGTTATTGGTGGAATATCTGGATAAAACACTTAAACATTATCGTGGAGAAGGGTGGTATAATGATAGTCCCGCTTACGATTATTATAGTATGTGGGCTTTTCAGATGTATGGTGTTTTGTGGACAGAATATTATGGTAATAAGTATTATCCAGAGCAGGCTAAAAAGTTTATGTCTTATTTCAGTGATCTGAAGTCAAATTATCCATATTTATTTAGTCGAGATGGAAAAATGATCATGTGGGGAAGGAGCATTTCGTATCGTTATGCATCAGTAACACCCTTTCCGCTTATGGGTTTTGAAAACTCTACCGGGACTAACTATGGCTGGATGCGACGCATTGCTTCCGGCACTTTGTTGCAATTTTTTCAACATCCCGATTTTATGAAAGATGGAGTTCCAACGCTTGGTTTCTATGGGCCATTTGAACCTGCCGTTCAGATGTATAGCTGTAGAGGTAGTGTGTATTGGGGCGGAAAGGTCTTTCTTGGTTTGTTAGTTCCTGCCGATAATCCTTTCTGGACGGCTATTGAGAATGAAGGAGATTGGGAAACGAAACTTGCCAAAGGAGAGGTTTATAATAAGTTTGAACCGGGATCAAAAATACTGATTACCGATTATCCAAATATTGGTGCATCGGAAGTGCGTGCATGGTGTCATGAAACAGTTGCGGCTGACTGGCAGAAGTTCCGAAGTACGGAAAATTATAACCGCTTATCTTACAACAGTGCATTTCCATGGCAGGCAGATGGACAAAATGGTGAAGTAGCCATGAATTATGTTATCAAGAATAAAGATGACAAGTGGGAAGCACTCCGCCTTTATACTTTCAAAAAGTTTGAGAATGGCATTTACTATCGGGATGCAGAATTGGAAACCAATAAGAATATTCAATTCAAACAGGCAGATATTCCATTGCCTAATGGAATTTTGCGGGTAGATAAGATTCTGAGTACCGATTCGGTAAAATTGCGTCTTGGACATTATGCATTGCCTCAATTAAAAGAGCCGCTAAAAGAAGAAATCCGCAAAGTTAACGAACGTCAGGTTCGTATCATCAATAATGGTGTTTACCAATTGGCAATGGTTTCTTTAAACGGCTGGGAGGCGATGGAATTCGTACATGCAAAAGGATTGCACCCGGAAAGTGACCAAAGTGAAGTAGTCAATGTTTCTGATAAATTTACTGCGGGTAAAACGAATCAAAAGATCTATGTTACGCTAATGCTTTGGAAAAAAGCAGGAGAGAAGTGGACAAATGATGAGTTAGTCCCAGTTAAGAAAATACAGTTTTCTACGGATAAAAATGATGTAACAATTCTATTTGAAGGAGGAGAGAGAAAAGTGGTAAGCTTTGATTAAGCCGATTTGCATATAATACACGTTAAGATTGATGTAGAGGGTGTTCCAAATGATTGGTCACCCTCTTTTGTGTTTATTTAAATCGACTTTGTCATCGACCCTGATTGACAATGTCGACTGAATCGACAGCCTAATGTCGGTTCAATCGATAGCCTAATATCGAACGGCTCGAATAAGTAATGTCGGGACAACCGATACGTCCAGTATATAATATTGCTTAATCCTAGAGTAAGATGCAATTCAGTTTGCAGGTGTAGAAAGCAGGCTGTTGAACTTTGAATAAGCGC
>DATFAW010000061.1:0-4118 GCA_035254165.1 Paludibacter sp. | reverse complement strand
AAGCAATGCCTAATCCGGAAGCCAACTTCTCTCCTATTTGCCGGCCGCCACTACCCAATTGCCGGCCGATATTTATTACAAACTTTTCGTTCATGATTGTATAGAATTATTCTAATTTTTAAATTGTAATTGACTGCTTCTTAAACTTTCGGAATTGCGAAAAAAGCATGAAACCTGACACCATACTTGCAGCCAAATCGGCCGACGGCATGCTATACCAAACGCCTCTCACCCCGAATATCTGTGGCAATATAATCAAACAGGGCAGTAAAAATAATAACTGCCGGGTTAATGACAGAAAGATAGCTTTACCAGCCATGCCAATACTTTGAAAAAAGTTGGTAGTAACCATTTGGAAAGCCACAATAGGGAAGAATATTACCACAATACGCAAGCCTTCGACAGCGATATTTATTAACGATTCATCGGTAGTAAATATTGCCGCCACAGCATGTGGAAACAATTCGCCAACAACGAAACCCAAAACCATCGTGCATGATGCCATAAGAATAGTTTTCTTCAGCACTTCGGTTACCCGTTCATATTGTCCGGCACCATAGTTATACCCGGCAATCGGTTGCATGCCCTGGTTGAAACCCATTACGATCATGGCAAAAAGGAAAACCACCCGGTTCACAATACCGTAAGCTCCAACGGCCAAATCGCCACCATAATGAATAAGTCCCTGATTGATGATGACCACGATAAGGCATGAAGCTGCATTCATCAAAAACGGCGACAAACCAATAGCCAGCGAATCGACGACTATTTTGCGTTGCAACCTGAATGTGCCCTTTTTCAGATGAATAAAATGATTTTTATTGCTGAAGATATTGATTTGCCAGGCAAGCATAACGGTTTGCGAAATCACTGTTGCCAGGGCACTTCCCTGAATTCCCCATTTAAATACAAAAATAAACAGCGGGTTTAATACAAAGTTTATAAGAACCGACCAGAGTGTGGCATACATAGCCTTTTGAGGGCGTCCGGTTGAGCGCAGCATGGCATTCAGCCCCATATACATGTGTGTTACCACGTTACCAAGCAGAATCACTCTCATGTATTGATGAGCATACGGAAGGGTAGCAGCACTCGCTCCAAAAAAATAAAGGATCGGATCGAGAAACAATAACACGACTACCGTATAAGTCAATCCCAGGATAATGTTCAGGATAAATACGTTCCCCAAAATCTTATTCGCCGTATCATAGTCTTTTTGCCCCAAGCGCACAGACATAAGCGTGGCAGCTCCCATACCGACCAACGAACCGAAAGCTGCTGCCAGGTTCATAAGTGGAAATGTAAGTGCTAACCCCGAAATAGCCAACGCTCCAACACCGTGACCGATAAAAACACTATCGGTAATGTTATAGAGCGACGAGGCTGTCATGGCAATAATGGCCGGAATAGCATATCGAATCAGCAATTTTCCAACATTTTCAGTGCCCAATTCTACAGGAGATCCTTTTTGTTCCATCTACTTTTTTTAATAAATAATTCGGGAGCAAAGTTACTAAAAAGCGAACCACTCATGATCTTGTTATTGTTTAAAAAAAATAGAGTTATACATGTTTAATTTTCTGTACAACTCCATTTATACAATAGCCTGTGGAGTGTCTATTCGGATAGCTTCCACACTTTTCTTTTTCTGTGCAAAAGTGTGAGAAATAAAAAGAAAAGCTATTAAAAACGCTTACAATATATTTCACAAACAGTTAAACAGGAAAGAAAAAAGGTTATGAAGATGAATTACTTATAACCTTTTAATCAATTAAGCCTCTCTTCGCAAATAAGATTCACTTGATTGAAAAGATTGATTTAATGATAGTTTGAATAAAGATGCAGATTAAAGCCACCGATATCCTTTTAAACCAACTAAACATTTTTTCAAAGATATCGAGCACAGTTAAAATATTATGTTTACATTTGTCGCATCAGACTTGATACAATTCAGCTATTTAGACAAACAAAAATCACAAAGTCTATTTGAAGATAAAATAACGAACGATCAATCCACATACTAACAAAAAAAAACAACAATCATGAAAAAATTAATTTTCACTAGTGCATTATGTCTTTCTGTTTTTTGTAACAGTTATTCCCAAACAAAACAAGAATCGATCAAACAACTATTTCATTTAATGCAAACTGACAGTTTGCTGGATAAAATGTTTAGTTCCATGATTCCTCAAATACTGAATCAGCAACAAATGCAAATAACGGATTCCGTATCACGCGCGGCTTTCGACACCAAAATGGGTTCGGTAATGCTCATCGCCAAAGACATTTCAAAAAAATTGCTAAATGAAGACATGGTTGTTTTGTACGACAAGTATTTCAATCAGGCTGAAATTAACGACTTTGTCAACTTTTACAAAACTCCATCAGGCCAGAAAATGATTAGTATGACTCCCGACATCCAGAAAGATTTAATGAACGTGATGATGCAAAAATATATGCCCGAAATGCAGAAATCCATCATGGCTCAATTTGAAAATAAGAAATAGCCCGTCCACTTTCCCTGGTCATACAAATGGAGTTGTGCGAATTAAACCTCGTTCCACTCCATTTTTCATAGATAAACTCTGTTATTGAGTAGAAAAGAATACTCATTTTTTTATAAGAGACTATTCAAAACACGGGTAAAAACATATCTGTATCAATCAATTCTATCCAAATCCAGCAATATATGATTTAAACTGGAAATAATAATTAAATGGCTGAATTAAAACTAAAAGAATTCGTAAATTTGCAGAATTATTTGAAACCATTTTTTCGAAAGAAAAAAGCCAGAAAAAATACAAATAGTTATTAGGTAATGAAAGAACAAGAGAAGTTGTTTAACGAGATTTTAAACACAGGAGATAAACCAAAAATTTATTCTCATAAAGCGATATGGGGATTTTCGATTTTTTTCTCAGCCATTTTTGGAGGGGTATTATTGATGCAAAACCTAAGGGATATTGGCAAGAAAAAAGAAGCTAACATAGTATTATCAGCATCAATCGTTTACACTATTATCACTTTTATTATTGTCAACATCCCCGAAAAATCTATTTCGTCGCTTACCATGGCGTTCAATTTCGTGGGAGGTTACGTACTTTCGGAATATTTTTTCAAGAATTACATCCATGATGCAGACCTGTATCCAAGAAAGAAAATATGGAAACCGTTAATCATTTCGATTATCATTACGTTGCCATTAGTTATCACCTTAATATATGCCCTGAGTTTAGAAGAATAACATTCTAAGCCGACTGCAACGATAATCAGTTTATGAGAAAAACGATCTTCATAATTTCAGTTTTTTGCCTTTGTTTCTGCTTCAACGGCTATTCACGGGGCGGTGGTGGATTTCACATGTCAAGTCATAGCTTTCGCTCATCGGGTACAAGCAGCCACAGTTTTGGAGGAAAATCGACCACACGCTCGGTTCGTGCTGCAAATCACACAAGCTCGGTCAGAAGCGTGCATGCAAACAGGCCCATATCTTTTTATCAACACAATCCGAGTTACCGCATGGTAAACAACCGATATTATCCGGTTTACCACCGAAGCCCGAATTATCTGCTTTGGTATTTTGTGCTATTCAACCACAAAACGCACCGCAACGATACTATCCGGGCAAAATCGAAAGATGAACTGGATAAAAAAGTAAAATCGGTTAGTACCGAGTGGTGAGAAAATATAGAGATAATACATAACAAACCCAACTGATTTTCTTGAAATCAGTTGGGTTTGTTGTCTTTACATCTCTACCCATTATTCACACTCCAGCACCACACTTTCTCTATCTTCCAAAACAAACCATCAAACAGAATCATTAACGATTAAGAGTTTCCTATCGGGCGTAGGCTTGCTTTTAATCACGACCCAACGGGATGCTTCGCCGAACAGGGGGGTAGGCGGCATCACCAATAATCGGTTCCTTTTCAATTCCATTCTCTTGACTAGCCTCAAGCAATTCTGGCAGCTCAAGTTTGTCACTCTTTTCTCCAGATGTTGCTACAGCCTGTAATATTATACTAGTATTAATGCTCGTTTCACATTAATTCTTAAAAAAATATCTATAATCACGAATAAAATATCTATAAGTTAGAGTGCTAAAAATAAGAAAT
>DATFAW010000060.1:0-6564 GCA_035254165.1 Paludibacter sp. | reverse complement strand
GTTTTACTCAAATTTCAACAAAAATAATGCAAATATCAAGATGTCGGTTTTAAATTCAGATTCGCTATTTGCATTATTAGATATTTCAGCTGGAATATCATAGACCCGACCAGCGTAACCGTATTTTATGAGATTTTCTTAAGTAAGTTGGAATAAAGACGGAATATGCAAAATGTATTGAATTCTTGTTTGCTTATCGCCCAATAAAACCAATACAACTTGAAATATTAACGTATTAAGGCAAACGAGTTCCCGTTTAAGTAAGCCCGTTAACGTATTAAGGCAAACTGGTTTCAGTTTACGAAAATCCGTTAACGTATTGGGGCAAACTGGTTCCGGTTTATGGAAATAAGTTAACGTACCAGAGCAAACTGGTTTCAGTTTATGCCAGTACGTTAACGTATTCTATTGCCCAACTAACTCGAATCAAGCTCCTGAAATAAAAAAGGCTTGACCACGATCAAACACATGCTAAATAAACTTCAGATTTGTTTTTCTCGGTCTTTTCAATTACAAAATGTCAATTACTGAATTGATTTTATAGAAGCAACAAAACCACCTCTACCAAGCAATCTTACTTTTATTGTGCTTGCCTTATCAACTATCATATATTGTGTTACTAATTTTTTATCGTGTTCACCATCAGCTATTAATGTGAGCCTATATTTTACATTCTCTGGCAGATAGTTGAACGTTAGCGTTTTCTCTTTAGGATATTTTTCTGCACTAATACCACCAATGTACCATGCATTACCTTTATTTCGGGCAATGATCAAGTCCTTTCCGGGATACCCATCAACCAGTTTAGTATTATCCCATGCATTAGGAACTTCCATAAGGAAACGTTTAGCTGCATCAGTCAAATCGTAATAGCCTTCAGGACGGTCGGCCATGTGTTGAAAGCCCGACTCGAACACTACACTGAGTGCCAGTTCATGCCCATACGATGTTGTATGCGGAAATTGGGAATTGGTAAAAGTTACCGGCGTATAGTCCATAGCACCAACCACATTCCGTGTGAACGGTAAAATGGTATTATGTTCGGGAGCTGTTGTGGTAAATTCAGGTCCGTTGTTGTACCACTCAGCACCACGCACACCTTCATACGTCATCAGGTGCGGGTATGTACGAGCCCATCCACGGGGAATCAGGCAGCCGTGAAAATAAACCATCATATCAAATTTAGCGGCATCGTCCAAAATATCGAGATAATACTTAATCATGTTTTGTTTTTCGCTCTCAAAAAAGTCAATTTTCACGCCCGCAACGCCCAATTTCTTTAGTTTGGCAAACTCTTCCATACGATTTTCATGGGTGAGCATTCGATCTTTTGGAGTAGCAGAAACCCAGGTATGATCTCCTCCTGAGTTATACCACATCAATGGTTTTAAGCCTAATGAATGAATATATTTTAAAGCATCTTCCAATTTTCCTCCGTTGCCCATAGCATCCCATTCCCAATCGAGCAAGGTGTAAGGCCAGCCCATCGAAGCAGCTAAATCTGCAAACTCACACACTGTTTTAAAATCCTTGGTTCCATGATTGCTCGACCAGTAATTCCAGGATGCAATGCCCGGTTTTATCCATTCGGTTTTATTTACAACGGAAGGAGGACAAACATCATCGACCAGAGTTGATTCTACAATATCTGCAAGACTTCCCATTATGACGACCCGCCATGGTGACTTCCAGGGGAGGGTGATGGTTGGTTTCGATTCACCCTTCCCTCTTCCATTCCATTGATCCGGAAAAGTAATTTTATACATCGATTGATCAGCAACATTACTCAGCTTGGAACCACAATAATTACGGTTCAAATCGGCTTCATGGATCAAATACCAACAGGTATTATCCTGAGTATTAAAAAGTGCAGGATAACCCCAGTCTTGCTGAGTGTTTCCATCTTTCATGGTGGAATAAAGACCTTCATTGGCTGGGTTAAATTTTTCCATCCATCGTTTTGTACTATCCGGTATGGAATAAGCTGTCAGTTCATCATTCATCACAAAAGAACCTCCCTTTTCAGGAAACTCATAACGAAATGCCACACCATCATTATAAGCTCTGATGATTAAGTTCAATTTAGCTTTTCCGGGATTTTCAAAAGAAACGACCGTTTCGTTCGCCGAATTACTGCATTTGGAACGTTTGCCATGCAATGCAGCGTATTGCTCAGTTATTAGGACTGGTTTACCGGCTTTCTGGTATTTGAGTTCTTTCGAAAAATTCTGATCCGCACGGGAAAGTCCCAAAATAATTTTCGGAATAACTTCACTTGTTTTTCCATTATTCAAATATTCGACTTTCAAATACCACTCACCTACTTCAGCATTTTGCGTATTATAAAGCCCGACATTTACCTTTTGATTTGGCGAAACAACTGTTATTTTCTGAGAAAATACACTTATAGAACTTAGAAGAATAAACCCCAATATTATCTTACATTTCATTCACTTACAGTTATTTTTGTTGTTTTCAAATCTTTAACATCAGAACTGTTCCCGTATAAAACCTCATACTCTCCTGCAGCTACGTCCATTTTTCCAGTCGATCGATCGAAAAACTCGAATGAATTGTAAGGTAGGTTAATAACTGCCAGAGCGGTTTTGCCGGCAGACACATCAACTCGCTGAAAACCTTTTAAAGTTTTAAGCGGTCCATCGGTGTCATTTACCTTACGAACATAAACCTGTACGATTTCAGTTCCGTTGCGTTTGCCTTTATTTGAAACTGGAATGGTAAGCTCCACAGATTCGTTGGATTTAATCGCTGTGTTACTTAATTTGGCATTACCTATCGAAAAAGTGGTATAGCTTAGCCCAAAACCAAACGGAAATAACGGATCGGACATATAACGATAGGTCCGGCCTTTCATAGAATAATCTTCAAAATCGGACAGTTGCTTTACGCTCTTATAAAAAGTGATGGGCAGTTTACCCGATGGATTATAATCGCCAAAGAGTACATCTGCCACTGCCTGACCGCCTGACTCACCACCATACCAAGCCTGAAGGATGGCATCACAACTCTGGGTTTCGGGAACCATGGCAATAGCAGAACCAGAACAGTTCACAAAAATCACCTTTTTACCAGCTTGTTTCAAAGCCTTTAAACAATTACGTTGTACCGATGGAAGCTCTATGTCTGTGCGATCACCACCTTTGAAACCAGGGTATGAAACGGGCATTTCTTCGCCTTCCAATTGGGTAGAAAGTCCACCAACAAATACCACAACATCAACTCCCTTAAGTTTCTTTAAAAGTTCAGTGTAATCAACATTTACTTCCTTTCCTAAATTAAATTCGAGATTTGCCTCCCAATTGTTTAATTGGGCATAGCGTATTTCAATTTTATATTTCTTTCCACTTTCCACTTTGAATGGAATTCGCGTAGGAAGTGTTCTCCAATTATTATATTTAGCAAGAGATTCTCCATTTACCAATAATTCAAAATATCCGGCAGCTCCACACTTGAATACAAGATCTTCACTCTTAGAGGGTGTGAATTCTGTTTCATACTTACCCGAAAATCCTTCGAGACGAACACCGGTTGCAAATTCGTGTTGTCCGGCAGTTGTTAGCTTTATTGGATTTGCAATCTGTTGGGTGGCAACAACATCTCCCGTAAGATCTTTATTGTTCCAGTAAGTAGCCTTAAGCCCTTTCTTTCCATCAATGGAACATTGCGCGAAATAGCTTTCGGTTACTTTATCCTCCACTAAATCGCATCCTTTGTCATAAATTACCTTATCAGCTGAAAGTTTCGAAGCAATACCATCAAGAATTGTAATTGTTCTTACCGGAGTTCCATTGTAATTTCCCCATAACATAGGTTTGTCATTAGCATTCGGACCAACGACAGCTATTTTTTTTGATTTAGATAAGGGGAGCGTATTGTTTTTATTCTGAAGAAGTGTCATTGATTTAAGAGCCATATCCAGAGCAAGTTTCCGGTGCTCATCATTATTTACAACCGACATGGGAATTTTAGACCACGGAACCAATGCATCATCATCCATTTCACCCAAGTCAAAACGGCCAACCAAAACATTCAACAGGTGTTTATTAATTTCATCTTCAGTAATCAGACCTTTAGAAACTGCCTCTGGCAGTTGTTTGTAAATGTGGTCAGCCCATTGACATTCAACATCGGTTCCAGCCCAAACTCCCTTGGAAGCAGCATGAACAGCATCCGATGAAACTTTGTGGCTGGTATAAAAATCGGACACCGCACCACAGTCAGAAACAACCATATACTTATAACCCCATTCATCTCTTAAAATTCGTTGAAGCAATTGTGTATTTCCGCAGCAGGGCTCATCATCCAACCGCTGGTAAGCACACATCACCTGACGCACATCGGATTTTTGAACCAACTCTTTGAAAGCGGGAAGATACGTTTCCCATAAATCTCGCGGGTCAAGATTGTTTACGTTTAGAGAATGGCGACTCCATTCGGGACCTGAATGAACGGCAAAATGCTTTGCACAAGCCAAAAGCTTTTTATATTTTGAATCAGCAGGTCCTTGCAAACCTTTCACTACCGAAACTCCCATGCGTGAAGTCAGATAAGGATCTTCACCATATGTTTCCTGACCGCGTCCCCAGCGTGGGTCTCGAAAGATATTGACATTGGGAGTCCAAACAGAAAGACCTAGAAACCGCTTATTTTCCTGTCCCTTTTGAGTTGCTTCATTATATTTGGCTCGCGCTTCATCTGAAACTGCATTGAAGATACTGTAAACCAAGTTGTCATCGAACGATGCTGCCATGCCAACCGGTTCAGGGAAAACAGTAACATTAGCATTATTGGCAAAACCGTGTAAAGCTTCACTCCACCAATTAAATTTTTTAATTCCCATGCGCGGGATGGCATCCGATATATCGCACATCAAAGTGGCTTTTTCGCTTAAAGTTAAGCGCGAAATTAAATCTTTAGCTCTTTGTTCGGATGTCAAATTCGGGTTTTTATATGGCAATTGCTGTCCCCACAGGTTTACCACCAGTAAAAATGCCAAGGCTAATAATAGTTCTTTTTTCATGTGTATAGTATTTTAATTGATTTCTATAATATCTGTACCTTTCGTAATTCCATTTTCATTAAAAGTATCAACAGTAAAATAATACTTTTGATGCGCGTTTAAATTTCTTATTGTCAATGAGTCGACCACGAACACCTGATAATTGTTATACAACTTATCTTTCTGTGTACCGTATCTGATATTGTAACCAATAGCCCCGGGAGTTTTATTCCAATTTAAATCCACCATACATCGATCGGTTTCTGAGCGTTTCAAATGTAAATTCATCGCTTCAGAAGGAGCTTTACCGCCTCCATTGCCAAAAACGCGTAAACCGGCAAGAGCAAACGTGCCACCAGGGACTTTATAATTAGTAAGTTTTATGTAACGTGCTTTGATTGGCGTTTTTAATTCGATATAATCATGTGGAACATCAGTTTTATTAAGCGTTTTATCCGCCAACGTTTTCCATGTTTTATTATCGGTAGAGTACTGGAGAAGATATTGATAAAAAATATTCGGTTCACGACCAAATAGCTTCGTATCGTTTTCAGCATAATTAATCTGAACAGCATTTACCGTGCATTCTTTCTGTAAATCCAGGCTTAACCATTCACCTTTATTACCCGTTTTAGCACTCCAGAAAGTACGTATTTCCTCGTCGGTGGCGTAGTTTTTAGAATGACCTGTCAATTCCGATGACACTTCTACTGGTTTATTGTACGAAAGCAGCATCCATTGTGGAAATAATTCCTCAGGACCGGAAATCTTTTTTGTAGGAACCTTAAGGGGAAAATCGCCAAAACCGGTATAAACGTACATTTCACCATCTTTATCAAAGAAAGTAGGAAAAAATCCTAACCGACGCTCGAACATATGTTTTTGGGAAATGGTCATAGTGGACACATGCCAGTAGTTACCGAATTTATCCTGAAAAGTGCTACTATGGCCAGCACCTGCAATAAAACCTTCGGGTTTTGCAGAGACAGGATTATGAGCAGCCAGTTTAAATGGACCAAGTGGTTTATCTGAAACATACACTCCATCGCAATAACTCTTGAATTGTGTTCCGGGAGCGGCATACTGTAAATAATACTTCCCATCGTACTTGGTTATCCACGATCCTTCAAGCCATGGTCTATCCTCTTTTTCGTTATAATCACCAAAACGTTCCCAACCTAAATTTTTTATATCACTATTAAAAACCTCTACGGTCTTGCCTATGGGATTTAGTGTTTTGGGATTCAATTCTACTGCATAAAGGGGGTTGATGTTAGAACAACCATAATAAAAGTACAAGCGTCCGTCATCATCGACAAACAAATCCGGATCGATCATTCCAATAGGGAACGAAGGATTGGCAATTTTCCATTTCCCCGATTTTGGATCTGCAGTTTTATAAATGGTCACAGGAGCACCTTTGGATGCCATAAAATATAAGGTATCTTTCATCTCTACAACCGTCGGGGCATAATCTTCCAACGGAAGATCTTTTGTCGTTATTAAATCCCAATGTATTAAATCTATAGAATGAAAGTACCCGC
>DATFAW010000059.1:0-6895 GCA_035254165.1 Paludibacter sp. | reverse complement strand
AAAGTCAGGATGACTTCATCAAATTCCACAAAAAAATAGGAGGAAGCCTGAAATTTAATCAGCCTCCCTCCTATTTATATAACAAACTATTTACCGAAAACTTCCGGCTATTTCGTTATTCGTTCCAACCATTTAAGCATGGCTATCATGGTAAACATTGAGATACAACAAGCTACCACAAATACTGTCCAGGTGAGGTAAATCGGAATGCTCTTATAGAAAATGGCACCGATAAAAAGTAATTGGTTACCTACGGCAGTGGCGCCTAGCCAGCAACCTTGCATAATTCCCTGATATTTTGGTGGGGCTACTTTCGATACAAACGAAATCCCTAGTGGACTAATAAACAATTCTGCAACCGTGAGAATCAAATAGGTACCAATCAATAAAAATGGTGTAACGCGTTGTGCATCGGGTAAACCGCCCATAGCTGTAATGTCAGCTTTTGATGGAAGTCCAAGCGATCCAATGCTCATAACTACATATCCTAATGCGGCAATTCCCATACCGATGGCAATTTTCTTAGGTGTAGAAGGTTCTTTGCCTCTCGAACGTAATGCACCAAAAATACCCATGATAACCGGAGTTAAAAATACTACGAAGAATGGGTTAATAGATTGGAAAATCTCAGCGCCTTGTAACGTAGTAAATCCTAAGTTGACTTTCATTCCGCTTAAATCAGTATAATCTTTGGCAAAGAAAGTGAGCGTCAAACCGTTTTGATGAAACGAGAACCAAAAGAAAATTACCACGGCAAAAACGGCAAACAATGCATACAAACGTTGTTTTATTTCTTTTACATCCATCTCTATATCGGTTGAGGATGATTTATCGGAGGCCGATTTAGGATCGGGAAAATTCTTTTTATTGATAATATAAACCGCTAACGAGATGAGCATAGCAAAAATAGCCACGCCAAATGCATAATGGAAGCCTGTGGCAAAAAGATTCAGATACTCTTTGGCAAAAGATGTCATATCAGTGCCGGTATAACCTACTTCAGTTGCCAACTCGTGCATTCTCAGGGCTGCATCAGCCGAAATATTTCCACCAATTTGTTCGTGGCAAAGTGCAGGCAGATCGGAATTATACGCAAATCCATGCGAGCTCACCCACCAGTTACGAACGCCTACAGCTGCAAACGGAGCAAAAATAGCACCCACGTTGATAAACATATAAAACAACGAAAAGCCCGAGTCACGTTGCTTCGAATACTGCTGATTGTCATACATTTGGCCAACGAGTGCTTGTAAGTTCCCTTTAAACAAGCCGTTGCCAAAAGCAATTACGAACAAACCAAAGCAAGTCATAGACAGGAAAAGTCCGAATGAACCTGCGGGAACGGGTGTAGGAGTTGGGATGGCAATCAGAAAATAGCCAACCGTCATTAAAATAAGGCCAACGAGAATTGTACCTTTGTAATTACGTTTTTTATCGGCAATTAAACCTCCTACAAATGCTAAGATGTAGATAGAAAAATAGAAAATGGAATAAATAATACCGGCTTTTGTTTCGTCGAGACCAAATTTTGACATAAGGAAAAGCGATAGAATAGCCATCATGGTATAAAACCCGAATCGTTCGCCCATATTCGCTAATGAGGCGGCAATTAATCCTTTAGGATGCTTTTTAAACATAGAGTATTGAATTTGAATTATTCGATATAATTTTATTTATTGTGAATTACAAAAATAGCAAAAAAAAATCTGTTTTTCTATATTTATGCAAAACAATCATTGGTTGACTGAAAATGGTTTTTAGCACTACATTATATAAAAAGTGCGCTACCCGGAAGCAACGCACCTTCTGCAAAATAAAGAACAATTAAAAAAACGCAATTATGATGGTAAAATTATCGACATCTACTTAACGGCTAGTTTACAGGTATGAATACATTCCTTCTGTGGCGTTGTAAGTGTTACCGTGTAGACGCCAGGTTTTAGAACTCCACTTGTATTTATTTTTGATCCATTACTTACAACATTATTATATACAGTTTGGCTTTTCATATCAGTAATTTTGACCGTGATAAGATCTGTTATTTCTGATTTTAATTTTATATTCAGTTCTCCATTAATATGATCAACCGGATTGGGATAGATAAGTGCTTCATTACCATTCGATATTTCAATTGGTTGTAGCGAAGTTGTGGTTTCTACAATGTCGCTTGTCCAATCGTACCATTTCAGGTAAATACTGGCAGTACTTACAACCCCGCTACCCACTTTGAGACGATAATCAAAATGTGCCTTACGGGTTTCTTCGCCTTTATAAGCGTAATCGGTATTGCAAATAACAGCAAAGACTACTCCATTGGCCGGGGCTTTATCGAGCTTGAGGGTGCAATCGCCGGCATAGACCAACTGACTGTAAACGATCTCTCCGGTTTTTGTGCGATAACAAAGCTGGCAAGTCATATTAGCCCCAATAGGTTGAAAATTAACCGTGGCACTATTTCCCTTAACATGCAGAGGTATCTGGTTAGCACCCGACCAACCTGGAGTCGTGCGTGATTCGGGAGTAAGCACCCCATTGTTGTCTTTTTGGGTATACACATAAGGTGTTGCAATCCATGTATCAGGTGTTAACCATGAAGGTTGCCATTCTGCTCCAATTGCCATTTTAAAATCATCATCCAACAGTTTTTTTACAGCTCCTGTCCATTCACCAAAATCAATAACAGCCTGTTTTGCACGATATTCCGAAATTAAACGGCGGGCTTGAACATCTCCAATTGAATCGGCCATACCTTCAAGAACCCTTGACTTACAATATCTCCAAATCCAGGGCACACTTCCTTTTCCAAGTGTTGTTCCCAAAAATACAGGGAATGTATTTCCATATTGTGTTCCGCCTAAGAATTTACGCCAGGTACACACTTGCTTACCTGCATCGTTAGTCATGTTAACCCCTTCAGCTGCCGGGCCACCAAAACTGCCGTCCTGAAGCCAACCACTATAGCACTCAATTGGCATAAATGGCGCAATAAAAGCAGCTCCATTTAAGAACCCCATCGAACTATAATCACCTGATTGTGTTGCTGCAGCTTCTTGTTGTAACCATGTGTTACCACCTTCCTGAAACCAGGCAGAATTTTTAGCACCGGGAAGATCGGCCAGCACAGCATGAATTCCCTCATGAACCATTGCACCCATTTGCGACTCTCTATCATTGTATGTACATTTAGGGTCGAAGCTGTAAATTGGATAATACGAAGCAAGGATGCAAGGATAAGCTCCTATTGAACTTTGCCAACCTCCTAATTCTGTTGAGTCGGCCGTATCAATACACGAAAGACCTGAACCAAAAAGATAAACAGCACTACGATAACCTTCTTTGGCACGTTTATCAGGTGGCCACCCCATTACGTCGCGGAAATAAGCAAAATCTTTATTCAGCCTGGCAAGTAATGGAGTAATAGCAGCACTTGTTACGAGCTTTTTAGCTTTTGGTCCCCATTTAAAAGTCCACCAACCTGATGATTGCGTATCAACAACTTGCGGACAATCGTTGAGATCTTTGGTTGGTTCAGCCAAACTTGGAAATTCCCGTTTAAAGTTATAATCCAGGGCAGGGGTATATGATGGCCACGTGTAAGAGTCGCCGTTATTATTTGCCAAAATAGTTACCGGAAAACTCTGCACTGATGTTTCACCGCAAATATTTATAAACGTTACGGAATAGGCTCCTCCCTGACTGGACTGGACATTGGTTAGCGTTACTTCGCTGGTTGAAGCAGTGAACTTGTTGGGCCCTGCCCACACCCATTTTCCTCCATCTTTGGGATTCACACCTAAATGTACCGTTTGGCCGATCAATGCATTTGCATAATTCGTATTCACTGATTGATTAGCGTCAATCTGAACATAAGGAGCAAGTTGTGTTGCAGTACACGAAGGAGCCTGAACACCGATTACCTGCCATTCCAAAATACCGGTAGCGGTTTTGCTTATCATGTATATCCTGATTTTTTTTGATCGGAAACTGAGATTAAGCGTATTGTATTTATTCAACTCTAAGCCGATACTTCCGGCCTTTACCCACGCAACACCATCCCAGTAGGAAATATATGCATCGGTAGGCTGACCAATTCCACCACCATCGCTCCACCAGTATATATTGGTCGAAGAGAATTGTTGTGCAGCAGTCCATTCATATTGTACCCAATTATAGGTATTATAACTGGCATCTCCATCCCAGTTGCCATATGCAGTACCTCCACTTGCTTTGGCTGACGAAGTTGGTTGAACATTGTCATTCACTGCAGCCAATGTTTCCCAGCCCGAAACAAATGATGTAGTAACAACAGCTGTTAACGCGACATTCTGGTCTGCTTCTTTAATCGACGAAATTGCTGACCGTTTCAAACTTACCTGAAATTGACCTTCTGAGGCGAACAAACTCGGTTGTCCACTTAAAAGAGGGACCATGAAAAATAATAGTAATTTTTGCTTCATAATATGATTATTAGATGGTTATAGTAATTTAACAAAAATACAATTCATGTAGCAACCCTGCCATGATAAGAAATGGTTCTTATCATGGCTATGAGTTATCAATAATAAATCAGGGGGATTACTCTACTTCCCACTCAAAGATTCCGGCGGCATTCTTTTCTGCCATTTTCACTTCAAGTTTTATTGCTTTGGTGGTAATAGGTTTAAATACAACTTCATTTCCAACGCCTTTTTCTACTTTGTAAGCATTTGTGTTTTCAACCGGCAGCCATTCTCCGTTTTTATCTTTGTAGAGAACTTTCCAACTTTGAGGAACGCGGCATCCGCCCCAAGGAGCATCGTCGAACCAATAAACGGTAGAGCGGCTAACTGTTTTTTCGGCTGCAAAGTCGTACGAAATCCATTCAGTAGTTCCTTCTTTAGGCCACCAGTGATAATAAGGCAACGTGCGGTCGTTCTCATCTTTCGGAACAAGTCCGTCGTTGATAGCTGAAATGGATTTTACATTGTGCGACGCATTCACTTTGCTTTCCGAAGCAATGGTTGGAGGCATGGCCGGACGGGTTGCGCTCAAATCAATGGGCAACCACACCGCCATATCGCCACTACCGCGGTGAGCCCAGGCATAATAAGGAATCATATTCAGTTTTACATCCTTAGCCACCAGTTTGCCTTGCGCATCGTAACTCAACGATTGTGCATCGGTTTGGATAGTATTGATTCCGTAAAGCAAATCTTTTTTACTTTCTACGTTGAATACCGGTTTCTTGTTCAGGATAATACTGAAAATATTGAACTCGTTATCAGGCCATTCGGCACAATAAACAATCGGACCACGTTCTACGGCAATCTTACCGCGATCGGCTTCTACTGCCGGATTTGCTTTTACGGTACGTGCTTCCATGTCGAAATGCACTTCTACCTTGTCACCTTTCTTCCAGGCACGATTGATGCTGAAATAACCTTTTTCAATAGTACTTGCCACGACTTTTCCATTCACTTTCACCGTGTAACCCAACGATTTCTTGTCGGTATAGCTATACAGGTTTCCGGGAACTACATCGCCCTGCACCCAACCCGGAATACGGATTTTAAGTGTGAAATCTTGTTTGCCTTTTGGAGATACTTCCAGGCTGACATCGCCTGTCCATGGATAGTTGGTGCTTTGTTTCAATTTTACTGCTTTGCCATTCACGTTCAGGTCGGAATGGTTAGCCATAAACAGATTCAAATACACGTCGCTGTTGTGCACAGCATAAATATATCCCGGAACAGAGGGAATAAAACGGGCAATATTAGACGGGCAACAAGCGCAACCAAACCAGGCTTGGCGTTGGTGTTGGCCGATTGATTCCAACGGATTAGGATAGAAGAAACCACCACCATCTAATGATACGCCGGAGATAAGTCCGTTGTAAAGTGAGCGTTCTAACACATCAAAATACTTAGCATCGCCATGCAGCAAGAACAACCGGTAATTCATATATACATTGCCAATAGCCGCACAAGTTTCGCAATAGGCCGACATGTTAGGCAGTTCGTAGTTTTTACCGAATGCTTCACCATTTCCGGTTGCACCGATTCCGCCCGTTATATACAATTTTTTATTGACGATGTTGCTCCAAATGCGGTCGATAGCATTGATGTATGCCGTATCACCTGTAAGCGCAGCTACATCGGCCATGCCGGTGTACATGTATGCAGCCCGCACAGCATGACCCACTGCTTCATCCTGCTGCACAACCGGTTTGTGCGATTGGCTGTATTCTTCTTTCCGTTCGGTATATCCACGTTTGTCTAACAAGAATTTAGCTAAATCAAGATAGCGTTTTTGTCCGGTAAGAACATATAGCTTGCACAGCGCCATTTCTGCAATCTGATGACCCGAAACTACTGTTATCTGTCCCGGTTTATCACCAATTGCACGAGCTGCGCAGTCGGCGTATTTAATGGCAATATCTAAAAAATTACGTTTGCCTGTGGCCTGGTAATGGGCAATGGCTCCTTCGATCATGTGTCCCAAATCATATAATTCATGGCTCAGATCTTCCTCTTTTTCCCAACGTTTGGTTCCCGACCACTCGTGCGGATGCTTCGGATTCATGGTGCGGGCCGTGTAAAGATAACCATCCGGTTCCTGGGCCGCTTTCACGATGTTCAACACGCTATCGATATATCTATCCAGCTTTTTGTCCGGATAGGTTTGCATCGAGTAGCTTGCGCCTTCGATAGTTTTATATACATCGGTGTCGTCGAACGAGAAACCTTCGACTTTATACGATTCGCTTGGGTGAGCCGCCTTTACAAAATTCTGGTATCGTCCGGTTTCTTCGCATTTGCTGAAAGCGAGTGGAATAGTCACTTCACGACTGGCTTTGAGCCGTTGTCCCCAAAACATATCAGTCACTTTTACTGCCGTAAAAGGCACCGGGGTTATC
>DATFAW010000058.1:0-4547 GCA_035254165.1 Paludibacter sp. | reverse complement strand
AAAAAAACATATCATTAAATATTCTGAATTACTTAACTTTCAACTTTATAACTTTATGACCAACTTCTGACTGTTAACCACTACCTGATTACGGTTTATTAATGATTTTAAATCAAAAACTATTCACTAATCATTGTTAACTGTTCATTGTCTAAAGTCTTCCATCCACCCAACGTCTATCAACAACTGCTTTCGCATCAAAAACGACAGAACCATCGTTATAGTATTTTTCAAAATCAATTGATTTAAATTCATCATGGGCTACTGCCAGTAATATGGCTTCATACTTTTTTGCAGCATCTAACTTATCAATGGTATCAACTCCATATTCATGTTTTACTTCTTCCGCTGATGCCCATGGATCATAAATATCAACATTCAATCCAAATTCGCACAGTTCGCGATAAATATCAACCACTTTTGTGTTTCGGATATCCGGGCAGTTTTCTTTAAATGTCACACCCAAAATCAACACGTTTGCTCCTTTAATGGCATGAATTTTTTGGATCATCAACTTCAGCACTTTATTGGCAATAAAAGGTGCAATGCTGTTATTGACATGACGACCGGAAAGAATTACCTGCGGCACGTAACCCAACGATTCAGCTTTACTGGCCAGATAGTATGGATCAACGCTGATACAATGCCCGCCAACTAATCCAGGACGGTATTTTAGGAAATTCCATTTCGTTCCGGCAGCATCAATTACATCGTTGGTATCAATACCCACTTTATCGAAAATGAGTGCCAATTCATTTACAAACGAGATATTGACATCGCGTTGTGCATTTTCGATGATCTTGGATGCTTCGGCTACTTTAATGCTCGGAGCTTTGTGTGTACCAGCAGTTATAATGGAGGAATACAAGCTATCTACCCGGTCGGCAATTTCTGGTGTTGAACCGGAAGTAACTTTTTTGATTTTGGTGAGCGTATTTACTTTATCTCCCGGATTAATGCGTTCGGGGCTATAACCGGCAAAGAAATCCGAATTAAATTTTAATCCTGAAATCCGTTCTATAACCGGCACGCAGTCTTCTTCGGTGCAACCCGGGTAGGTAGTTGATTCGTAAATGGCAATATCGCCTTTGCTAATAACTCTTCCAAGCATCTCCGACGCCTTAATAAGTGGCATCAAATCAGGCATATTGAAATTATTAATCGGAGTTGGAACGGTAACAATGTACGTATTGTAATCCTTTAGATCAGCTTCATTACTTGAAAATGACAATCCAAGACTTGGATTTAAGCTACGAAGGCTTGTTGCTTCGAGCATGCTCTTTAAATCGGCTTCGAGGGTATGATCAACACCTTGTTGTAATTCCCAAACCCTATTCTTATCAATGTCATATCCTAGTACTTTATATCTTTTACCAAATTCGATGGCTAACGGCAAACCGACATAGCCTAATCCAATAACGGCAATTTTAAAATCTCCCATCAAAAACAATTAATTTACACAAATTAAATGATTATAGCTTCACGCTCTTTTTCAATATACTTATTTAAAGCTTTGATAAACAAACAAAACAATGTTTTTTCTAATTAAGTGAAGCCCGTTTTTAAATCAGGCGCAAAGATACTAAAATATTTTTTCTAAACGAACAACTTGAACGACTAAAAAATTAGCAAATCGGTCTAAATGCATGTTAAATTCTGATTTTGAATTAGTTCCATTTTAAATTATTTTCTTTCCTTTGTATTCAAATAATAAATACAACAGCATGAACCAAATTGAATACTTCCCAATGGTCAACGAAAATGGCGAAACTATTGGCAAAGCAACCCGTGCAGCATGCCATTCCGGGTCTTTTATACTCCATCCGGTTGTGCACTTACACGTATTTAATTCACAAGGTGAGTTATACTTACAAAAAAGGGCGATAAACAAAGATATTCAACCCGGAAAATGGGACACTTCGGTTGGTGGACATGTTGATTACGGGGAAAAAATAGAGAATGCTCTACAGCGGGAAGTCAGGGAAGAACTTGGCATAACTGACTTTGAACCTAAATTTATAAAACGGTATAAATTCGTATCTCATCAGGAAGCAGAACTGATTCACTGCTTTTATACTATTTATAACGGAGAAATCAACCCTGATCCGATTGAAATTTCAGAAGGTAAATTTTGGAAAATAAAAGACATTGAAGCTCAAGTGAACAAAAATATGTTTACACCAAACTTCGAACAGGAATGGGAATCAATAATCAAAGAACAACTGCCAAACATCATTCAATGAATTTTACACACAAAGAAAAGGGCTGATTACTTTCATAATCAACCCTTTGCCATATAATACATAAGTCTTATTCGTTATCTGCCGCTTCCAACTCAATCATCAATGAGTCTTTAGGAATACGAACACCAATTTCTACGTTCACCTTCTTGATACGCGCCGTAAAAGGCATTTCAATTCGATTTAGCATTTTCATAGCTTCTAAAATCAAAAGAGGTTCACCTTCTTTTACGACATCACCTTCTTTTACAAAAATTTCAAGAATAGTACCTGGTATGATTGATTGAATATCATACGGACTTGGATTCATCCATGGTTTTCTATTTTGATATTTCTTTGTCAGAAGCGTTTTGTATTTTCGTGCTGTTACGGCAAAATCTACATATTCTGGTTTTTCTGTTTCCATATTGTTTTTATTGTTAGAGACTAGGCATGCCTGGTCTGTACACCAATTGAATTATTCAAATTACAAATAAATAAATTGTACATCAAAATGGAGGAACACCATGTTTTTTAGCAGGGCGATAATCGTCTTTATTTTTTGATACTTCCAAAGCATGCAAAAGCATATCACGGGTTTCCTGAGGCTCAATTACGGCATCAATATACCCTTTAGAAGCTGCAACATATGGATTGGCAAATTTTTCGATATATTCCTGTACTTTTTGTTGACGCATTGCATCTTCATCTTCTGCTTCCATAATTTCTTTGCGGAAAATAATGTTAGCTGCACCCTCAGGTCCCATTACGGCAATTTCTGCACCTGGCCAGGCAAACATAAAGTCTGCACCTAAGTGACGTGAGTTCATGGCAATATAACCACCACCATATGCTTTACGAAGAATAACCGTAATCTTTGGCACCGTAGCTTCAGAATAAGAATACAACATTTTTGCACCGTGACGAATTACTCCGGCATGTTCCTGGTCTACACCTGGTAAATAGCCTGGCATATCTTCCAACGTAATTATAGGAATATTAAACGCGTCGCAATAACGGATAAAACGGGCTGCTTTATCAGATGCATCGCAGTCAAGTACCCCTGCAAGATACAAAGGTTGATTTGCAACGAATCCAATTGTTTCGCCATTCAAACGGCCAAAACCAATTACAATATTGGCTGCCCAAAGCTCATGAACTTCCAGAAATTTAGAATCATCGGTAAGTGCCAAAATTACGTCACGTACATCGTAAGGTTGTTTTGGGTCAGCAGGAATAATATTTTCAATATTTCTCTTTGATGCTGGCTCTTTTGGCTCAACACTTATAGCTTTTTGTTGATTGCTGTGTGGAATCAACGAAACAAGTTCTTTAATTTGTTCGATACATTCCATTTCGCTCAAGGCGTAGAAATGTGCATTCCCGGTAATTTCAGCGTGTACGCGAGCGCCACCTAAATCTTCTTGCGAAATTTTTTCACCTAAAACTGTTTCGATAACATTCGGACCGGTGATAAACATTTTTGAAATATTTTCAACCACAAACACAAAGTCGGTAAGAGCTGGAGAATAAACAGCTCCGCCGGCACATGGTCCCAAAATTACTGAAATCTGAGGAATAACTCCCGAAGCCATAGTGTTGCGATAAAAAATTTCACCATAACCTGCCAAAGCTCCGATACCTTCCTGAATACGGGCACCTCCCGAATCGTTTATTCCAATACATGGCACTTTCATTTTAAGTGCATGATCCATAATTTTGGTAATTTTACGCGCATGTTTCAGTCCTAACGAACCACCCATTACGGTAAAGTCTTGTGCATAAATACAAATAGGAGTACCGTTCATTGTTCCTGTACCGGTAATTACACCATCACCTGCCAGTACTTTGTCGTCCATTCCGAAGTTACGTTCTTCGTGTTCAACGAAAAGATCGTATTCGTGAAATGAACCGGCATCCAACAATGCAAGAATACGATCACGGGCCGTCATCTTGCCCATAGCTACTTGTTTCTCAATGGCCTTGTCGCCTCCGCCCTTTTCAACAATAGCCTTTTTTTGTCGTAATGCCAGAATGTTTTTCTTTAAAGTCATAAAACTTTTATTTAATTAAACATAAAGTTAAGAGTTGCAATAAATGCAACCCGAATATCGGGAACAAAAGTAACACTTTATATCGTTAAAAAACACATTTTATTCGATATTGTTACCCTTAATAAAACAAAACTATTTATTTCTCAAAGCCTTAAGAACGTTATTTCGGGTAGATTTAAATCCGGCGGAATAATTTTCAAAATCAATATTTTCGAGGTACGCAATTAGTTCCGGCTTAAAATCGGGCTCTTTCCGACATATCCGAAGCAGCATT
>DATFAW010000057.1:0-13163 GCA_035254165.1 Paludibacter sp. | reverse complement strand
TGATGGATTCCTACGCCAGGTAAGTTTTCCTAAAAGAGGGCGAAACAAATCAACTAATTGAATACTCATTTACATTTGAACCCTTTTAGTATATTCCATATAACGAGGCATGTATTTATTCATGATTGTAGTTTGCTTAGCCTGATCGCAAATACGTAATACTTGATTCAGCACAGCCATATTATGACCAATCCGGTTTGAAACGCTGTTACGTTGGGCTACATCTAAGCTTAAATACCAATCCAGGTATTCAACACAATCTTTTGCAACTGCATCCATAATAGCATTTCCCTTAGCCGTTTCGTGTAGTTTATAATAATAATCGGCTAATTGGGTAGAAACATAATCATGACGAACGGTAGTTCCCGGAATTACTTTATTACAATAATCCAACGCTTTTTTAGCTCTCACCGTGTCACCTTTAGCAACCAATGCTCCAATCAGCTGAGCGAAAATCATACGGTGTGTGTGACACATACGTAAAGTATTTTCGTCAAGATATACTTTTGGATCAGCAATATTTCCATATTTGAATTTGTTCATCAGGTTATCGTACATCAACTCTACATTGACACTTGGTCCTGCACCTTTTACACCAATTGGTAAAATTTGATAAGCCAAACCGGTTGCTTCAAAATGATCGTTGAGTCCCAAATAGTAATCATCGCCTACAGTCATAGCAAAATAGATTGGACGTTTCCATTTGTTTTCCTTTAATAATTCGATAATCATCAGCTCACTCTTGGTAAGTCTTTTCTTCAAATTGAAATCAATCTGCGGAATGATTTCGGAAGCTCTCGACATTGGCAATGTACCCGATTTAATCACTTCTTGTGCATCGATAGGAAGATACAATTGCTTTGTCGGGATAAAAGCTTCACCCTTCATTTTAGTTGACGAATCGGAACTTAAAATAAAGTCGAATGCAGTTTTCACATCGAGTGGTTTTTGAAGTAAATCTTCCACCCACAAGACTTCATTTTTACCGGAAACATAATCTTTCGGCTGCCATGAAATAGGTAGTGGTGCAGATTTGTAAGCCGCACGTTGCATTTGTCCGATATACCAATCAGTTTGCAAATAGCTTAAGTTACAAACACGTTTATCGGTTCCAATACCTTCTACTTCCTGATTGTACCAAAGAGGGAAAGTATCATTATCACCGTTTGTAAATATAATTGCATTTGGTCCACACGAAGTAAGATAATTTTCACCGAAATCGCGACATGTATAACGGTTGCTACGATCGTGGTCATCCCAGTTTTGTTGAGCCATTAAAGCAGGAACACCCAAGCAGATAATTGTAGCAACAGCAGCTGTAACTGTTTTCGGAATTTTAGGCAAATACTTATCAAGAGCCTTTATCACTCCCAGCACACCCAATCCAATCCAGATACAGAAAGCATAGAACGACCCGGCATAAGCATAATCCCGTTCACGCGGCTGATAAGGTGTCTGATTCAGGTAAATCACAATGGCAATACCTGTAAGAATAAACAATAACATGATCAGCCAAAATCCTTCAACTCCATGTTTACCACCATAAATCATGAATATCATACCAATAATACCCAAAATTAACGGCAACAAGAAATAAGTATTATGACCCTTGTTATCCCTGAGTTCCGAAGGTAAGTTCTTTTGATCGCCTACCAACATGTTATCGATAAATCCGATACCGGTAATCCAGTTACCACGGTCAATTTCGCCGTAACCTTGAATGTCATTTTGACGGCCGCTGAAGTTCCACATAAAATAACGCCAGTACATGAAATTCACCTGATAGTCGAAGAAGAAGCGCATGTTTTCGATAAACGTAGGCTTAATATCACTTTTTTGCTGTCCGCAATAATCGTAAGTTATTGTTTCGCCGGTTATCTTACCCCAGTCTTTATAGGCTGCAACATGTGATTCGACATTACTGTACATACGTGGGAAGAACATATTAAAACGTTCATCCATCACATAATCGGTTTTATATCCGGTAACAATATATTGATCTTTATCAGTAGCAGAAGTCTTTGGTTTTTGTCCGTAGGTTGGCGCACCCTGCGTTTGCTCCGGGCTACACATGTTACCATCTACCTTCAGTTTTACAGGAGCATTAAAGCAAGCACCATAAAGAAGTGGTGTATCTCCATATTGCTCACGGTTTAAATAATACTTCAACGAGAATACGTTATCGGGGTTGTTCTGGTCCATGGTTGGATTTCCGGAAGAACGAATAACAATAACTGCATAAGAAGAATAACCTATTAAAACCATAGAGACCATAAGCGCAATGGTATTCAGCCAACGGGCGCTGATCATTGCTTTCTTGTAGTAGAAGAAAGCTCCCATTCCGGCAATTATGATGACACCTAAAATTACGTGGTTACCGAAGAAAGGAATACCTGCCAAAGAGATTGACAAGATGAACGATACAGCCATGCGCAGTTTGCTCTTATCAACATACGATTCGTAAATCGTCCATGATAAAACAGCTATTGTCAGAACAATATAAACGAACAAGCCTGTATTAAATCCAAATCCAAGTTGATTTACAAATAACAATTCGAACCAACCTGCAACTTCAACAAAACCAGGGATAACACCATACAATACAACGGCCAGAATAACAACCCCGGCTACCAATGCCGAAATAATTCCTTTGGTAGTTGGTGTGTGTTTTTTGAGATAATAAACCAATACAAGAGCCGGAATAGCCAGCAAGTTCAAAATGTGAACTCCGATGGATAGTCCCATCATATAGGCAATGAATATCAACCAACGGTCGGAACCTTGTTCGTCGGCAACATCTTCCCACTTGAGGATAAGCCAGAACACCAACGCGGTGAACAACGATGAAAATCCATAAACCTCAGCTTCCACGGCCGAAAACCAGAATGTATCGGAAAAAGTATAAGCCAATGCACCTACAAGTCCGGCACCGATAATAGCAATCATATTCCCAGTAGTATAATCACTTTCCGATTTAATGATAACTTTGCGGGCAAGATGTGTAATTGTCCAGAATAAGAACAAAATGGTAAATGCGCTACATAAAGCCGTCAACGAGTTCACCATAATGGCCACATGACTTACATCTTTGGCAAATAGTGAGAAAAAGTGACCGGCGAGCATAAAGAAAGGTGCTCCGGGAGGATGACCCACATCTAACTTAAAAGCACTTGAGATAAACTCGGGACAATCCCAAAAGCTTGCCGTTGGCTCCATAGTTAGCAAATACGTCAAAGCAGCAATAGCAAAAGCTACCCATCCGAAGATGTTGTTCATTAATCTAAATCGTTTCATGAAAGCTAATTATTGTTGTTAGTTGATAATTGACAGTTGATAATTTAAAGTAATATTATCCTTATTTACGGCTCTAGCCTATTTGAACTAAGAGTGAGAACATTCATTCTCACAAAAAACGCTCAAAGATACAAAAAAAATCAGTTCGATTGAGAAATTCCGTCCTTCTTAGTTAATATTAAAAGTTCTACACTTTCTTATAAAATAGTATACAAAAGCTACCTGCATAAAAAAGCAGCCACAACACCTCTTTTATAGTTATCGTGGCTGCTATTCTATGAAGTAAAACCTTTATTTTCCTACAAGATCAGACACATGTTTTACATTTGAACCTTTTTAGTATATTCCATGTAATGAGGCATGTATTTATTCAGAATAGTTTTTTGCTTGGCCTGATCGCAAACGCGCAACACTTGATATAGAACTCCGAAGTTCTGGCTGATTTGACTTGACAAGCTGTTCAGTTTAGATTTATCGAAGCTCAGGTACCAATCCAGGTTCTCGACACAATCTTTGGCTATTGCATCCGTAATGACATTTCCTTTGCCCGGTTCGTTCAGCTTGTAATAATATTCAGCCAACTGCAAAGAACCGTAATCGTGCCGGACGGTAGTGCCCGGAATTACTTTATTGCAATAATCCAACGCCTTCTTGGCACGCTCTGTATCGCCTTTGTCAATCAACGCTCCTATCAGATAAGTAAACATTGCCCGGTGTGCACGACACATATTTGTTGTATTCTCGTCTAGATAAACTTTCGGATCGGCAATATTACCGTATTTGAATTTATTCATCATGTTATCGTACATTTCGTCGGCATTAACCCCGATACCGCCTCCTTTCACGCCTATCGGCAAAACTTGGAATGTCATTCCAGTTCGTTCAAAATGATCTTTCAACCCCAGATATTCACCGCCAATAGATATGGCAAAATACACCGGACGTTTCCAGTTATTCTCTTTCAGTAATTCAATAATCATCAAGTCACTTCTGCTAATTCCTCTTTTTAAATCGAAATTGATTTGCGGAATAATTTCGGAAGCCCTGGAAACCGGCAAAGTACCCGACTTTATTACTTGTTGAGCATCCACAGGCAAAAACAAATGATTGGTAGGGATAAATGATTGTCCCTGCACTTTTGTTTGCGGATCGGAACTCAGAATGAAATTAAAGGCAGTTTTGACGTCGAGCTTCGGTATCATCGAATCTACTTGAACCATTTCATTTTTACCCGGTTCATAATCTTTCGGTTCCCACGTGATAGGCAATGGAGCCGATTTATATGATCCCCGCTTCATTTGGCTAATGTACCAGTCGGCTTGCAGATAACTGAGGTTGCACACGCGCACATCAGTACGGAAACCTTCCACTTCCTGATTGTACCAAAGTGGGAAAGTATCGTTATCGCCCATGCAAAAAATAATGGCATTCGGCTTACAGGAAGACAAGTAGTTCTGTCCAAAGTCGCGGCAAGTATAACGGTTGCTACGATCGTGGTCATCCCAGTTTTGTTGGGCCATTAAAGTCGGAACGCCCAGACAGAAGACTGCCACTACCGCAGCTGTAACCGTTTGTGGAAGTTTGGGTAGATATTTATCAATTGCTTTTATTATTCCCAACACACCCAGGCCTATCCACATACTGAAAGCATAAAACGAACCCGCATAAGCATAGTCCCGCTCACGAGGTTGATAAGGCGGTTGATTCAGATAAACCACAATGGCAATACCCGTAAGAATGAACAATAACATGATCAACCAAAATCCTTCAACGCCACGTTTACCACCATAAAGCATAAATATCATTCCGATAATTCCCAATAGTAATGGCAACATGAAGTAAGTATTATGTCCCTTGTTGTCGCGAAGCTCCGAAGGCAGGTTCTTCTGATCGCCTACCAGCAGATTATCGATAAACCCGATTCCGGTAATCCAGTTTCCATGTTCTATTTCGCCATTTCCCTGCATATCATTCTGGCGTCCACTAAAATTCCACATGAAATAACGCCAGTACATAAAGTTGACCTGATAACTGAAGAAGAAACGCATATTTTCAATAAAAGTAGGCTTAATATCCGTTTTTTGCTGTCCGCAATACTCGTAGTTCACCGGTTCACCGGTCACTTTTCCCCAGAATTTATAAGCTTCGACCGATTGTGGTTTTGGATCGTACATCCGTGGGAAAAACATATCGAAATGCTCATCCATGACATATTCGTTATCGCCTTTATAACCCACAACCACATATTCATCCTTATCTCCCGCCGATTTCTTGGTCTTCAGACTATAAAACGGATGTCCTTTTTCCTTCATTACAGGTATGCAATTATTACCTTCGACCCTCAGTTTCACCGGAGCATTGTATGTAGAACCAAAAAGCAACGGACTATCTTCATATTGCTCGCGGTTAAGGTAATACCGGAGCGAGAATAAATTGTCCGGATTGTTCTGATCCATGGTTGGGTTGGCCGACGAACGTATCATTATCACGGTATACGACGAATAACCAATCAACACCATAACGATCATCAACACAATGGTATTGAGCCAACGGGCACTAATTTTTGCTTTGCGGTAATAAAAGAAAGCCACCATGCAGGCAATAATAACTAAGCCGATAAGTACATGAGCACCGAAAAATGGAATGCCTGCCATGGATACAGCCAGTATAAACGATATGGACATGCGTAACTTACTTTTGTTGGTATACGATTCGTAAACCGCCCACACCAAAATACCAATAAGAAGTATCAGATAAACGAACAAGCCGGTATTAAAGGCAAATCCAAACTGATTGACAAACAATAACTCGAACCAACCGGCTACTTCTACAAATCCGGGAATAACTCCGTACAAAACCGCTGCGAGAATAACTACTCCACCCACCAAAGCCAGAATAATGCCTTTGACCGTGGGTGTGTATTTCTTGAAATAATAAACCAACACCAATACCGGAATGGCAAGCAAGTTGAGCAAGTGCACACCAATGGACAAGCCCATCAGGTAGGCTATCAGAATCAACCACCGATCGGAACCCGGTTCATCGGCAACATCTTCCCATTTCAATATCAACCAAAATACCAGGGCAGTAAACAGCGATGAGAAACCATACACTTCCGCTTCTACGGCAGAAAACCAAAATGTATCAGAAAAAGCATAAGCCAATGCACCTACCAATCCGGCACCTATAATGGCAACAATATTTCCTGTAGTATAATCGGCTTCCGATTTGATAATTACCTTACGGGCCAAATGTGTGATAGTCCAAAACAAAAACAGGATGGTAAAAGCACTACATAAAGCCGTGAACGAGTTCACCATAATGGCCACATGAGCGGTGTCTTTAGCAAACAAAGAGAAGAAATGACCAAAAAGTGCAGACAATGGTGCCCCTGGAGGATGCCCCACATCCAGTTTAAAGGCACTTGAAATAAACTCCGGGCAATCCCAAAAGCTTGCCGTTGGCTCCATGGTGAGCAAATACGTCAAAGCGGCTATAGCAAAAGCCACCCAACCGAAGATGTTGTTGGTAAATTTAAATCGTTTCATGAAATGCAATGATTATTGTTGGTTATATTCTTCAGGACATTTACTCAGGCCTCTTGCCGTATGAATAATAGTTATCTGCATCCGAACGGCGAACTTAGCTCCGACTTCACGCTTCTTACTTCTTTTATAAAAAAAGCGGTCAAAGATATTAAATATTTTCATTTTCAACTAAATGCACATTTGGTTTTAGTTAACCTTAAGAAATAACTACCCATTTATCCCTGTTTAATAGCAATTATTAACGATTCGCTTTATTACAAGACCTTCCGACAAATCAACAAAGGGTTCGGACAAAGTAACATCGTATTCTGACAACTTCACATTGCTCTCTGACAACATTACATCGCATTCTGAAAAAGTAACATCGCGTTCTGACAACTTCACATTGCTTTCTGACAACATCACATCGCATTCTGACAAAGTAACATCGTGTTCTGACAACATCACATCGCGTTCTGACAAAGTAACATCGTGTTCTGACAACTGAACATTGCTCTCTGACACTTCACTTTTTTCTTCATCCCAATTTCCATTTCATACTTAAAACAACACTAAAAGATGTGTATAAAGAGTAGCCTTTAGGAGAGGGCTGGGGTGAGGTCATCTTATCTTATCCAGACTTCTAAAACATTACAGTTAAAAGATTAGCCTTTCAGAAAAAGAACTGTTTAGAACCCCAAAAGTTATTCCATTACAAATTGAAATCAGACTTCAATGAAAAAGTAAAAAAGTAATCGTTTTAGGAATAAAAAAGTACAAATTAGAAAGCAGGTATTCTGCTTTCTAATTATTTTATAAAAACTTGTGGAACAAATAATTAAACACGAGCCCGGATTTGATATTAAGATATTGTATTGATAAAATATTATTCCTACATTTGTCCTGAAATCCAACTAAATCCGGTTTGAATGGAATCAATTTCGTCGTTTGTTGAACTGACTGCGCATCTGAAAAGCGTAAATTGCCGTAAACGTTTGGCTGTTGCCAATGCCGTTGACTCCCACACGTTGGATGCCGTTCTGCGGGCAGTTGATATGGGAATTGTAGAGGCATTCTTAATCGGCGATGTGGCCTCTATTGAGTCGCCACGATTATTTGAACAAAACCTATCCCCTTTTATCCATATTGTAGATATCCCTGAAGTTCAATTAGCCACACTGGAAGCAGTACGCATGGTAAAAACGGGCGAAGCGGACATTCTAATGAAAGGACTGGTAAACACAGATGTGTTGTTGCGAGCCATCCTGGATAAAGAAAAAGGCATTTTGCCTGCTGGGAATGTGCTTACGTTCAATGCCGCCATGGAGATTCCGAACTATCACAAATTGATCTTTTTTTCTGATCCGGTTGTGATTCCGTCGCCCAATCTGGTTCAGCGCACTGCCATGATTAAATATGCTATCGAAACAGCGCATAAATTTGGCATTCCAAAGCCAAAAGTCGCACTGATCCATGCCACCGAAGTAGCTAATCCGAAGATTCATTACATGCAGGACTATCTGGACATTATGCAGATGTGGCGTAACGGCAAGTTTGGCGATGTGATTATGGATGGACCAATGGATATTTTTCTGGCGCTCGACACCGAACGCGGAAGCATCAAAAATGTACCGACACCCGTTCTGGGAGATGCCGACATTCTTATTTTTCCCAACTTCGAATGTGCAAATTGCTTTTACAAAGGATTATCGCTTTTTGCCGGTGCCCAAATGGGCGGACTACTTCAGGGAACCGAAAAACCGGTAGTGCTGACTTCACGCAGCGAAAGCGTAGATTCTAAATTCTACAGCATCGCTATGGCATGTGTGATAAGTTGATGTGATGATAAAATAAAGATTCCAACATTATTCACGCATCAACAATCAACAACTGATTACTGTTCATTGTGAAGGCTGGAAACCATTTTTCTGGCTGCCCGTTCAGCTGTTCCCGGTTCACCGAGGACATTTTTGATTACCGAATATTCTTTCAGCATGTTTTGGCGGTAGTTTTCATTTTTCAGAATTTGATTCAATTCAGCTTCGATGTTTCCCACCGTAAACAAATGCGCCAATAATTCTTTTACAACTAATTTCTCAGCAACAATATTGACGAGCGAAACAAATTTGACCCTAACAACAATTTCTTTCACCAAATACCCGAACCGCCCGCAAGGGACATGATAAACAACCACCTGAGGCGTTCCAACCAATGCTGTTTCGAGCGTAGCAGTTCCCGAATTCACAACTGCAGCTTTCGAACTTTGCAGCAGTTCATAGGTCTTTCCAAAAACAATCGAAACATTCTTCCCCTTCAGAACAGAGTCATATAATTCGACATCAATACCCGGAGCGCCTGCAATAACCACCTGATATTCGGAAAAACGCAAACCGGCTTCAACCATCCGAGGCAAGCACCCCTGAATCTCCTGCTTCCGGCTTCCAGCCAGTATGGCAATAATGGGTTTATCCGGCAAATTATTTTCAGTGCAAAATTCCGCGAATGTCTGCTGCTGCTTGGGACGTGTGCAAACAGAATCCACAGTTGGGTTGCCTACATATTCAACCTGATAATTGTGCTTGCCATAAAAAGCCGTTTCGAAAGGGAAAATAGTAAACATTTTGTTTACATAGCGCTTGATCTCCTTGATACGGTATTCTTTCCACGCCCAGATTTTAGGGGAAATATAATAATAAACCTTGGCGCTCAAATTCTCTTTTACAAAGCGGGCCATGCGCAGATTAAAACTCGGATAATCGACCAGGATCAGCACATCCGGTTGAAAATCAACAATGGCTTGCTTACAATCGCTCATGTTTTTTAGTACCGTCCTGGCATTCTTGAACACGGCTATGATTCCCATAAAAGCCATGTCCCGATAATGCTTTACCATTCGTCCGCCGTGAGCCTGCGCTTGCATCAAGTCACCACCCAAAAAGCAAAATTCAGCATTGGAATCCGCTTTTCGAAGTTCACGCATCAAATTAGATGCATGTAAATCGCCCGAAGCCTCACCGGCTATGATAAAGTATTTCATGATCTACCCCCAACCCCTAAAGGGGAGTTGAAGTTACTGTTGCACTGTGTATGTGTGTTATTAGTCATATTTAAGTTTATGTAGAATGAACTAACTAAATTTCCCTTTAGAGCTTGTCCGGCTTTTGACGGAGGCTAGGGGTTTCAGAGCATAAAAATACTGCCAATAAAATAAGGCATTCCTCCCAGAAGCATTCCTGCTGCAATTTTAAAACTATCGGATTTATAAAAGACAAACACAAGCACCAAATTTGGCATCACCGAAAGCAAAAGCAGTTTTCCCAACAAAATGCCGGGATAAAGCAGCTTCAATGTCTCAAAAAAAGACAAATCACCCGGGTAAAACCGATTCAGATACGCCCACATAAATGCAAGCGGAAGCAATAATCCGGGTACTAATCCGTAGAGAAAATGATTGAAACGAGCCATGGCAGCGTGATATGGTAATGTGTTGATGTATTGATGTGATTCTCTTTGCCTACTTTCGAACTTTCAACTTTATAAACTGTCCAACAGAGTTACAACTTCCACTTAGCAATCGATTCAATCACTTCGTGGGCTGTCAGGTCAATCTTTGTCGGCACAATGGAAACATAACCATGATTCAACGCCCACTCATCAGTATCTTCCGATTCCGGTTCATGATTTTCAAAATTGCCAGTCAACCAATAGTACGCTTTACCATGCGGATCCATACGTTTTTCAAACTCTTTTGTCCAACGTCCATCGCACTGACGAGCCACTTTAATTCCCACTATTTCATCTACCGGCGCATTCACATTCAAACAGGTTGCGTGAGGCAACCCGTTCTTTAAAGCTTCTCGCGTAATTTGCAGAACATAAGGCTCAAAATTAGCAAAATCGGCACCAAACGAATGATCGCATACAGAAAAACCAATGGATAAAATGCCGTTTTCACAACCTTCGAGCACAGCTCCCATGGTGCCCGAATAGATGACATTGATAGCCGAATTTGAACCATGATTTATACCGGCAACGACCAGGTCGGGCTTACGTTCAACTATTTCGTTCAACGCCAACTTCACACAATCCGTTGGAGTTCCGGTACTGCTATATCGTATAAGTCCTTCTCTTTCTTCAAGTTTTTTAAAACGAACTGGATGCGTAACCGTCAATGCGTTCGATTGTGCCGAACGTGGTCCATCAGGTGCTACCACCACCACATCGCCAATTTGCATCATTAGCCGGGTTAATACTTCAATGCCTCTTGCATCATGACCGTCATCGTTCGTTATTAATATAAGTGGTTTGTTCATATTTTATTGTGTATGGTGTATTGTGTAATGTGTAATGGTGTAATGGTGTAATTGTGTAACATCTACTACTTAGCTCACTGTTTACTGTTTACGTCCTCTTTATCTTCCAAACCGTTGCCGACAAGAAACCGCTACACACCAGTGCGAAATAAAACACATCACGTGAATCGATTACCCCACGGCTCATCGATTTATAATGCGAATGAATCCCTAAGGTTTCAAGGACTTGAATAGACTGACCGGAAGAAAAGAAACTGGCAATAACTTCGAAACCATAGTAAAAGAAGAATGAAAGCACTACCGCCACTACAAAAGAAATAATCTGATTATTAGATAAAGAAGAAGAAAAGGTGCCAATAGCTACATAGACGGCAGCCAAAAACAGTAATCCAATAAAGGACCCCCAGAACGCACCGGAATCGACATTTCCCATAGGTTCAGCCAAATACCAAACGGAAAAATAATACAGTAAAGTAGGCAGCAAGGCTAATGTAACCAACATCCAGCCGGCAAAATATTTTCCCAACGTAATATGCAGTTTACTCACCGGTTTGGTTACCAAAAGTTCCCAGGTACCCGTTTGCTTTTCTTCGGCAAAAAGGCGCATGGTAACAGCCGGACAAAGAAACAAAAACAACCAGGGAGCTAAATAAAAGAGACCATCCACATTGGCATAGCCCGAATCCAGAATATTATATTCACCCGGAATAACCCAAAGAAATAATCCTGTTAGAATCAAAAAGATACCAATAACGATATAACCTGTTGCATTGCTGAAAAATACTCGCAGTTCTTTTTTTAAAATAGAGAACATCTTGATTAATGACAATTTAATTAGCGTATTATTTACTACAAACCACGCGCTTTTTTACTACATTTGCAGCGTTTTCTGCTACTCTTATGTTATTTTTACTACACTTGAGCTGTCAAAGGTAACCAAAAAAATTGAATGAGATATCAATAATTAACGTTGCTTTTATGAAGAAAAGTCTTTTTGTACTCGTATTGTTGCTATCGGTAAATATACCGAAAGCTCAAACTATTAAACAATACAGCATAAAACTAGAAGGAATTTACGGCAATATTCTTGCTCACGACGAGCAGGTTAAAGAACTCATTTCAACCTCAGTAACCGGAGCCGAGCTATCTGTTGAGTTTCAAACCATGGGCGAAAAGCCATGGCACCAGTTTAATGCTTTCCCCGTTGTCGGAGTAGGTGCAGTTTGGCTAAATCTGGGCAATCCACAGAGACTTGGTAACGCATTTGCTTTATACCCGTACATTAGCTTCCCATTAATCAGAACTAGTCTTCTCAATCTGAATTTAAAAGCCGGTGCTGGAGCCAGTTATTTGACAAAAACTTACCAAAATACAAATACCGATTCACTTGGAAACACATTACCAACCCTGACCGGTACAAATGGCGCCATAGGCTCGGCATTAAATGTTTATTTCTCCGGTGGCGGAAGCCTCGAAATTCCCATCACCAAAGGATTTAGCTTAATGGCTGAATATACATGGAATCACATGTCGAATGGAAGTGCAGCCGAGCCTAACTCGGGCCTGAATCTACTCAATGGATTTGTTGGATTGAAGTACTTTCCCAATTATAAGAATTTCCAGTCTCCAACACCACATTTTATTGAAAGAATTCCACGGAAATACAGTTTTGAAATTATTGCCTCCGGCGGTTTCAGGCAATTATACTACAAAGACAACAAGACATTCCCTATCGCATCCATTGCTTTGGGAGTTTACCATCCCATCTCCAATTTTTACCGAATGGGCTTAGGTATTGATGCATTTTACGATGGTGCCTATGATGGAAAAACTCAGTTTGAGAGGACTTACATAACCAGCAACGAATTAAAGAACAAGATTCGCGTAGGTGTTTCGTGGCAACATGAAATTTTGCTGGGACGATTAATTGCCGGTTTTGATTTTGGATTATATCTCTACGATCCGCTGAAAAATATGTCTCCCTACGCTGAAGCTAAAAGCAGCAAGTTAAACAAGCCTTTGATATACA
>DATFAW010000056.1:0-7985 GCA_035254165.1 Paludibacter sp. | reverse complement strand
CTTAGACATTTGACTCAATTAATTATAAGAAGGAGGCAAAAGGCCAAGCATAATTCAGAGATTATTGTACCGAATTAACTATTGTACCCGACAACGAAAATACCAAAATATTTCGAATTTATCGGTTGTTGGGTTTTATAATACTTTTAATTGACGATTCAAACGTATCAGCAACCTTTCTATTATTGTGTTTAAAGGTGAATTCAGCAAGAAAAATTGGAAGATATTTTAAACTTACCTTGATGGTACTGCCCCGTAACTCCTCTTCTTACAACGGCTCAAAATGATTCAATAGCTATATTAATTGTTCGTAAAATATCGACGAAGTCAAAGAGCTTTATTAAGCTTATTACAAAGAAGCTGCATTTACTTTTATATATATAAAGACCTTGATATAACTCTATTAGCTAATACAAACAAGGCGATTGTCTATCTAGAAAGACATGGTAATAAACTGTTGATCGTGTCGATGATCGATAATTTATTGAAAGGAGCATCCGTTCAGGCAGTTCAGAATATGCACCACCAGTGCCACCGATTCGGGATCGTATCCGGCAATAGCCTTATCAATGTTATCGGCCCATTCTGCTATGTCGGGATTATCCCAGTCGCGTTGCTGAATTCGATGAGAATTAGGCTGAGTCTCTTCAATCCATGTTTACCAGTGATCAGGACATGATCCCTGATAGGCCGGGTATTTTAAAGTAGTTTGCCATATACGTTTGAAATTAAGAGTTTAGTTGTCCTCTTTGGACGACACAAAATTCCTCAATTTCCGGGGTTATCACAATCGCACGCTTATGGTAAATTTATACCGTATTAGGGTAGGGAGGACGGAATTCCGATTCCGTTACACGGGAGAACGGATTTCCAAATCCGTTATATAGGAAAATGGAGTTCCAACTCCGTTATTTGGAGAACGGAGTTCCGATTCCGTTACATTATAGATATCACGGAGTTGGAACTCCGTGCCCCCGGAATAAAGTTCCATTCCAATCTTGCCAATTTTGAACTAAACCAGCCGCAACTGGATTATTAAGCGTATAATCAATAGCTCTTTGAAGATGAACGTTATCACGAATAGTCGTATCGAAGCTTTCACTTTGCCAAACTGTTCCTGTTTTATCCACTAACTTATTCAACTTATTTGCAGAGAAACGTTTGACAGATTGAAGTATATCTTGTAAATAAACAAGTTTATCGTTTTCATTTTGTTCGAAAGTTTTGAAAACCCAGTGCACATGATTCGGCATTACACAGAGCGCATAATTTTCGAGTCGCTTCCCCTCCCAAAAACAAAGTGCGTCAATTACAATCTTAGTATTTTCTTTTTTAGATAAATCCATCGAAAACTCAGTTTGAAGATGTAGCAAATCATCAAGAGCTTTCATGTACTTCCGGCGAGTGCTGTGGTATTCCTGTTTTAGTTCATGAATGATTGTTTCATCAACTTTGTTTTCTTTTGCTATTTCGATCTCTGATTTTGCATTTCTCAAATCGATAGAATAACGTTCGAGAGCCTTGGGTGGAACAGCATCATGCAGACACCATGTTACAAAATATGCTTGTCCGGGCTGTTGGAAGTGTGGTAGGTTTTTTCTGTAAAATTCTTTCTTTTCCATATATTATCGGTTAACAATACACAGCAAAGATAATACAAAAGGAGAACGGAATTCCGATTCCATTATATTTTATAAAAAACGGATTTGGAAATCCGTTCTCCCTTATCTCCTACAGATGGAGTGTCCCATCTTGAAACAACTTCGTAATTTGATTACGAATATCAACCGATTGCATGGCGTTCCGACCGTTTGTTCCTACCGAAACAGTAACGTGCTCTTCTTTATGAATTGCCGGTGATACAAAATCGCACAACATGGGTGCATCACACACGCTGGTAAGAATTCCAAGTTCTTCTGCATCTACTTTTATCCGGGCATTCAGCTCGTGATTGCCCGTACAAACATAAACCAGAAAGAAACCTTCCAAATCGCTTTTCTCGTATTCTTTTTCGATAAATGTATAAGGCAGTTTTTTGATTTCGTCGGTAAAATCAGGCGAAATAACGGTTACATTCGTCACAAAACGAGCCATGATAGTTCCTTTGTGTGTTGCCACTTTTCCACCACCAATAAGAAGTATTTTCTTATTGGTTACATTGATGGAAATAGGCAGAAATTGTAAGTCTTCTCGGGTCATTAGTTAATTGGCTTATTGGTTGACTAGTTTATTGGTTGACTAGTTTATTGGTTCATCAGCTGATTTTTCTTCGCACCAACTAATGAACCAATCAACCCATTAACCAACAACAATATATTAATTATGGAAATTCAACCCAGCTGTAGTGGCTTTTACATATTCTTTGCGAATAACAAAATCACCAAAGTGCTCATCGGCAGTTCTATTTCTTGCAAAATCCTCCAGAATAGGCGTTAGTGCTGCAATAATTTCGTCTTCCGACAACATTTCTTTGTACAGTTTATTCAATCTGTCACCCGTAAAACTAGCTCCCAGGTACATATTGTATTTTCCCGGTGTCCGTCCCACGAAGGCAATTTCGGCTAAGAATGGTCGTCCGCAACCGTTAGGGCAGCCTGTCATACGAATACTAATGGGCACTTGCAGTAAATCATTTGCAGCTAAAATCTTATCAATCCTGTCCACAAGCGTTGGCAAGTAGCGTTCTGCTTCGGCAAAAGCCAGGGCGCAAAAAGGCAAGGCGGCACAGGCAATGGAATTCTGACGAAGTTTCGAAAGGCTGTTCCCGTCAATAATTTTATATTCTTTGAGTAACTGTTCAACGACCGGCTTTTGTTTTTCGGTCACTTGAGCAATGACCACATTTTGATTGCCGGTAAGAATGAAAGTGCCGGTATGAATCTTCGCAATTTCGCGAAGTGCCGTTTTTGCTAAATATCCGTTTTTGTCCACTAACTTTCCACCTTCCACAAAAACGCCGTAGTGCCAAAGTCCGTCTTCGCTTCTTGTCCAGCCATATTTATCACCCAGCGTTACGAATTTATAAGCTTTCGAAGGGTCTAATTTTAAGCCGTGGGTACGCTCTAATTCAGAACGGAAGAAATCCAATCCAACACGGTCAATCGTATATTTCAACCGTGCATTCTTGCGCTCGGAGCGGTTACCATGGTCACGCTGAAAAACGAGTACAGCTTCAGCCGCTTCTACAATTTTCTCTTTCGGGAAATAACCCACCACATCGGCTACACGGGGATATGTGGCAGTGTTTCCAAAAGTATACGCCATTCCACCGCCTACTGTGAGGTTATAGCCAAGCAACTTGCCATTTTCAACGATGGCAATAAAACCCAAATCATTCGACAACACATCGGTGTCGTTGCGAGGAGGAATGGCTATCGCTATTTTGAATTTACGCGGCAGGTAATGCTTTCCGTAAAGCGGTTCTTCTTCCTTTTCGCCACCTTCAATCAGTTTTCCGTCCAGCCATATTTCATGGTACGCATTGGTTTGCGGAGTGAGGTGTGCCGAAATACGTTTGGCATCCGCGGCTACTTCAGCATGTACCGGCGACTCGAACGGATTGGCCGAACTCATCACATTCCGGTTCACATCACCACAAGCAGCAATGGTATCGAGCAAGGATTTGTTTATCTCTTTGATCGTTGTTTTCAGATTCCGTTTAAGTACACCATGGAACTGAAAAGTCTGTCTTGTTGTAAACTTCAATGTCTTATCAGCATATTTGTCGGACAGTTCATCCATAGCCAACCATTGTTGCGGTGACGCAATTCCACCTGGTACGCGTACCCGGATAAGGAAACTATACAGTGGTTCCAGTTTTTGATGTTTACGTTCTTCATCCAAATCACGATTTTGTTGTTGGTAGGTGCCATGAAATTTAATCAGAATCTGGTCATCCGTCCGGATTGCTCCGGTTAAAGAATCGTTCAAACTCTCTTTTATTGTACCTCGCAAGTAGTTGCTATTTTCTTTTAGGATTTCAACCGATGAGACTGACCCCCTAACCCCTAAAGGGGAGTTGAGATTACTTTCGTCTTCTTTGTTTTTATATTGACTCTTCATATACTAAAGTTATAATAATGTAGTAACTAGTTCTCCGTCAGCTGACGGACTAGGGGTCTTCTTAATACACATCCAATTGCAACCTTTTATCTTTCTGCAAATTGTCCACATATTCCAATGCATTCTCTTTTGTCATCACACCGTGTTTTTCTACTATCTTAACCAAGGTGTGTTGCACATCTCCAGCCATCTTTTTCATATCGCCACAAATATAAACATGCGCTCCTTCTTCAAGCCATTGGAATACTTCGGCAGCATTTTCCTCTAACTTGTCCTGAACGTACAGCTTTTTATCACCGTCCCTGGAGAAAGCCACATCCATTTTTGTCAATGCCCCCGATTTCAGGAAACCTTGCCACTCAGTTTGATACAAAAATTCTGTTTCAAAATTGCGGTTGCCAAAAAACAACCAACTTTTACCCTTGTTATCAGCAAGATCCCGATGTTGAACAAAAGCGCGATAAGGTGCAATGCCTGTTCCCGCTCCCACCATGATAATTGGTGTTTCATCATTTTCGGGCAAGCGGAATCCGGGATTCGATTCAATGAAAACCGGTACCTTTTCATCATCCACCGATAAATCGGACAGAAACGTTGAACAAGTTCCTTTTTTATTCCGACCGGCATTATGATACTGCACCACACCCACCGTTAAATGTAACTCTCCCGGACAAGCTTTAGGGCTGGACGAAATAGAATAATAACGCGGTTGCAACGGACGCAGAATCTTTATCAGGTTCTCGGCAGTTACTTCTGCCGGGTAGTCCTGCAATAAATCTACAATATCACGACCATCCAGGTATTCTTTAAATTTATCGGGGTTTTCCGACAATTTTTTTAATTTCTCATTCGGGTAGGTCGCCAGATAACGGTTCACCACATCAGTCGTAATTTTCGACAATTCTACATTTTTGTGAAGTGCAGTCTCCAGTTTCTTCTCCACTCCATTAAAGATCACAAAATCGCCTGCGTTTAAACCAGTTACAGCCAACGCCTCATCCACCAATTCAGCCGAATTAAGTGGATAAACTCCTGCTGCATCACCCGGTTCATATTCCAATCCCTGAGCATTTTCAGTACTTAGTTCAATATGCAGCGTCTGTCGTTTCGAGCCTTTTCCATGAAGCGATATTTTCTCGTACACGGGGGCCAAAAAAGGGTTTTTCTTTGTATGCGCTTCAGGCTTCGTATTTTTTTTAGTTGGTTTCGCCAGCAGTCTGAATTGTGGTGCAGCACCGACCACTACCTCGCTTCCTCCAAAAGCAGGAATCGCTCTTTTCAACCATTCATCAGCCGCAGCTTCAAAGTCCACATCGCAAGCCGCACGTGCCACTAAACGTTTTGCTCCCAGTTGCTCCAGTTGCTCATCAAAGTCTTTTCCCGTTTTACAAAAATGGAAATAAGACGAATCGCCCAAACCAAGCACTGCGTAATTTACACCATCAAGTTTTGGAGCACGCTTGCCATAAATAAAACCGTGCAACTCTTTAGCAGAAAAAGGAGGAACACCTTCACCATGCGTAGAAACGATAACCAACAGATTCTTCTCCGTCTCCAAATCGCGGGTTTTATAATCCGCCATATTCTTCAAGGTCGCTTTTATTCCCTGTTCTGTAGCCAGTTTCAATGCTTTTTTGGCCAGTCCTTCGCCGTTTCCGGTACGCGAACCATACAAAATAGTCAAGGTGTTTTGTGTGTTAACTTCAACAACACGATCTTCAACTTCCGGAATATCCGACAAGATATTTTGAGCAGACAAACCTGCCAAATAACCCGAAATCCATGCCAGTTGCTCTTTATTGAGCGAACCTGTCAATCGGGTAAAAAGTTCAATTTGATCTGCCGACAATGGGGCTAAATTTATATTCATTCTTTTTAATTTCTAATATGTTACTCCGTTAGAACTAAATTTCATAATCAGGTTCAACAGGTTTTTCGCGACCTATATTAATCTTATTCCAGATTCGTTCGTGGAAATAATAAAGTGTAAATTTAGTAAGTATCTCTACACCGCTTATTGACATCGCAATTGTGAATTTTCCTGTAATTAAAAATGAAATCACAAATGTGTCAATTGTTCCGGTTATTCTCCACGAAATTGACTTGAGTATACTTCTATAGTTTTTGTCTTTCAATGTGTTTGCTATGTTTAGCTTTTTTTATTCCACAAAATTAGACTAAACATAGAATACTCACCATACCAATATAGTGGTAAATAGATACCCGATAGATGGTAGTATTTCTTGTATATGACTATTTATCAATGGAGTATTGAAAATAAAATCATTTCCAATTTGCATTCATTACAATATATTGGATTAAAATAAAAGGAAAGAGGCCTTTTTATCCATAAAACCTCTTTCTTTAATAAAACGTTTAAACTAATATTTTTTAATCAATACTTTCCAATAATCTTCAACTTGCGTGGCCGATATGACTTCATGGCCTTCATTCCGAACTGAACCCGGTACATTTTGAATGGGTTGGCCGTCATCGAGCCAAATTTCCAACAATTCGCCGGATTTTAGAGTAGACAGTTCAATTTTTGTTTTCACAAAATTCATGGGACACGCTACTCCGCGAAAATCTTTCACACGAGGTTCTAAACTCGCAGTCACATTTTCTTGAACAGCATTTTTCGTTTTTTGTTCAACTTCTTTCGTCGGTTGAGTCTTAAACTGTAAGGAATCGTCCATGTTTTCGTAAAGTTTGATAACTGTTTCTGCCAGTTCAATGACTTCATCTTTTCGGGTTGAAAAATCAAAGTCCGGTTTCAATTCTGCAGTTTTCACCAACTCTTCGAACGAATTACTTACCAAACCTTCATGAATAAATTTATTGACAAAAAGTTCAAAGGCTTCGGCAGTTGTTTTTGGCTCAGCGCCTTTAGTTACCAACAACATGCGTGATGACGAGAAAATGATATCGAACAGAATTTGATTAATTTTCCGGACATCTGTTTCGGTTTTCAACAAACCAAATCCTTGTTTGATAAAGTTCAAATCCACATCAATCATATCGAAAAGCCCGGCGGAACATTCGGCTGGTCCTTTATTTGCTACAGAGAAGAGTTCTTCGCTTCCCCAATCGTAATAATAGTTTTTATCTTCGTCGAAACCGGGAATCTCTTTATATTTCCCAACCAGTGATTTTATTTTTTCCTTGCCACCTGCATTTAAATAGGCTCTAAATGAAGAATGCGCTTGCTTTACGTTGATATAATCATCTAAAATATCTTCTGTAAATTGGGGTAAATCTTTGGCACTTACTGTTCCAATAGCTTCGCCCAATTGTGGATTCTCGCCTTTTGTTGCTCCAACATAGACGTTATAAGCTGCATACATCCGTTCGTTGCGACCGACTCTGCCTGAAAATCCGATATCAGACCAAATTTGCTGTGCGCAAGAATTAGGACAACCTGAAATGTTGATTTGCAATTCACTAACTTCGTTCAAATTCAGCTTGCTTTTGCTCAGTTTTTTTCGCAAAGCCAGCGAAGCACCTTTGGAGTAACAAATACCCAGGCGGCAAGTGTCGGCACCGGTGCACGAAACAATGTTGTTTATTACAACAGGAAGTTCAGTATTTACATTCAGGTCTTTGAGCAACAAATATAAGTTCCCTAAATACTTTTCCGGAATATTCCGTACTTGCAATTGCTGACGGGCTGTAAAGCGCAATACATCATTCCCAAATCCGGAAGCAAAACCGGCAATTTTCAACAGCGTTTCACTATCTGTATTTCCATTTACGAAAGAAACAATGGTGGAGAAGAGTCCGGCTTGTTTCTGAGCAGAAACATGCTGTTTTTTCCATGTTTCAAACTCCCCGGAATATAATCTAGCAGCATCAAATGAAGGTGTTTTATGCTCAAATGCCAGGTTTCCGGGTACATAAACGACATTCTCCGTTACTTTTATTTC
>DATFAW010000055.1:0-5178 GCA_035254165.1 Paludibacter sp. | reverse complement strand
AGAAATGTGACAATACCAACCTTGGAAATATATCTTCCTGATAAAGAAAAAGCTACCGGTGCAGCAGTAATAATTTGTCCGGGTGGAGGGTATAGTGTAATTGTATATCAGGGAGAGGGCATCTCAACTGCTAAAGAATTTGCAAAAAAAGGTATTGCTGCATTTGTGCTCAAATACCGTCTTCCTGATGATTCAAACATGGATGATAAAAAAATAGGTCCTTTGCAAGATGCTCAGCAGGCCATTAAAGTAGTAAGAGAAAATGCATCTAAATGGAACGTCGACCCCAATAGAATAGGCATTATGGGCTTCTCGGCCGGAGGCCATTTAGCATCTACTGAAGCTACTCATTTCAAAAGTGCATTAATCGAAAATGATAATAACACCAGTTTACGACCCGATTTTCAGATTCTGGTATATCCTGTAATAAGCATGCAAGAGAAATTGACTCATGCCGGGTCAAGAGAACAGTTATTGGGGAACAATCCTTCAAAAGAAACTGTAGATTTATATTCTAATGAATTACAGGTTGATGAGACTACACCTCCTGCTTATATAACACACGCTGCCGATGATAAAACGGTTGATGTGGATAATTCTATCAAATATTTCGAATCCTTACGCCATCACAATGTATCGGTAGAAATGCACATTTATCCGAAAGGTGGACACGGTTTTGTGTTTGGTCACCAAGGCTGGATGGAGCCTTTATTTAAATGGATGGCAGACTCCAAATTTAGTAACAAATAAATCAAAATAACCAGCTTATAAATCCTGAATATCATGAAACAGTTAACTATCTTTTTTCTAGCACTTATGGCATTTAGCTATAACGCCAATTCGCAAAATGTGGTAACACCGGCACCATTGGGCTTCGACATTGTACGAGAAGCTATCCCTCATGGAAAAATTGATACAATTACTTACAATTCTAAAACAGTGGGAGTGAAGCGCAAAGCGCTAATATATACACCTCCCGGATATTCAAAAGACAAAAAGTACCCTGTTCTTTATTTGTTGCATGGCATTGGCGGCGACGAGAAGGAATGGTTCAATCAAGGTCAGCCTCAAGTTATTCTGGACAACCTCTACGCCGAAAAGAAAGTTGAACCCATGATTGTAGTATTGCCTAATGGACGTGCAATGAAAGATGATCGTGCTACTGGCGATGTGTATGGCAAAGCAGCGGCTTTTGCTACTTTTGAGCAAGACTTGCTTAAAGACCTGATTCCTTATGTTGAAAAAAGCTATCCTGTAATCAAAGATAGCGAACATCGGGCTATTGCCGGTTTATCAATGGGTGGCGGGCAGTCATTGAATTTTGGTCTTGGAAATCTTGATAAATTTGCATGGGTTGGTGGGTTCTCATCGGCTCCTAATACCAAACAACCTCAAGAATTGATGCCAAAACCTGAAGAAGCCAAAGCTAAATTGAAACTGCTTTGGATTTCTTGTGGTGATAAAGATGGTTTGATGAGTTTCAGTAAGCGTACTCACGATTATATGAAAGCCAATGGAGTTCCTCATATATTCTATGTAGATCATGGTTATCACGACTTTAAGGTTTGGAAAAATAGTTTATATATGTATTCCCAACTGATCTTTAAACCGGTGGATGTAACCTTATTTGATAAAATAAGTAATGCCGGTCGACCAGCTGAAACAAATGTACGGTCAGCCAGATATCCACAAATTTTACCCGACGGCCATGCTGTTTTCAAGATTAAAGCACCCGAAGCTCAAAAGGTACAACTTGATTTGGGTAAAAAATATGATATGGTGAAAAATAATGAAGGTGTGTGGGAAGCAACTACCGATTCGTTAAGCGAAGGTATTCATTATTATTCCTTGATTGTTGATGGTGCATCTATAGCCGATCCTGCCAGTGAAACTTTCTATGGTATGGGTCGTATGGCAAGCGGTTTTGAAGTGCCTTTCAAAGGAGATAGTTATTACGAAGAGCGGAATGTCCCTCATGGTGATATCCGTATAAAACGTTATTACTCAAACGTGACAAATTCGTGGCGCAATTTTCACATGTACACTCCTGCAGGATACGATCAGAATCCAACAGAAAATTATCCGGTATTATACATTATGCACGGTGGTGGCGAAGACCAACGTGGTTGGGCTACACAGGGCAAAACAGATTTGATCCTTGACAACCTGATTGCCGCAAAAAAGGCAGTTCCTATGATTGTAATTATGGTTGACGGAAACCTTCCATTGAATGGTTTTGGTGAGGAATCATTAAAAGTATTTGAAAAAGAACTGAAGCAAAGCATTATTCCATTTGTAGAAAAAAATTACCGTGTAAGAACCGAACCTCAATATCGTGCACTTGCCGGATTGTCGATGGGTGGAATTCAAACTCTTTATGCTGGTGTTAGAAACACCGATATGTTCTCCTATCTGGGTGTATTCAGTTCCGGCTGGTTTGCCGCCCAGAAAGATCTTACTGATCCGCAATACGAATACTGGAAGAACAATGCCGATAAGATTAATAGCAATTTAAAGCAATTTTGGATTTCACAGGGTGGAAAAGAAGATATTGCATGGCAAAATTGCCAGTTAATGCGTTCGAAACTTGATGAAATGAAGATTAAATATTCTTACAGCGAATATCCTGGAGGACATAGCTGGCCGGTTTGGAGAAATAATATCTTTAACTTTGCTCAGGTGTTATTCAAATAGTGTTCCTGAAGTCTGCTCCGGGTGAATTCTAAGAGCGTGAAAATCATTAAATCTAATAAATAAGGGAAATGAAAATATTACAAAGAAGTTTGTGGATATTTGTTTTGTGTCTTTCTCAATCATTGCAACTTGCAAGTGCGCAACAGGGTGGAAAACTCAAAATGTGGTATGACAAACCGGCTAAGGTGTGGAACGAAGCACTTCCTATCGGGAATGGCCGTATCGCAGCAATGGTTTTTGGTGATCCTGCAAAAGAAAAACTACAACTCAACGAAAGCTCTTTTTGGTCAGGTGGATCCTCCCGAAACGATAACCCTGATGGGTTGAAAGGGTTGGATTCGATTCGTTACTATATTTTCAACGGCAATTATGAACGAGCTAATGTGTTGTCAAATAAATTTTTGACAGCAAAACAGCTTCATGGTTCAAAGTTCCAGTGTGTTGGGAATCTTAATCTTGCATTTGATGGAACAGAAAATTATACCGATTATTATCGGGAACTTGATTTGGAAAGAGCTGTTTTTACTACCACTTATAAAGTAGGGAATGTTAGCTACAAAAGAGAAGTTTTTGCGTCACAACCCGATCAGGTAATTGTGCTGAAACTAACTGCCAGTGAATCAGGAAAACTTTCATTTACGGCAAATTTTGATAGTGAATTGCAGAAAAGTGTAAAAGCTTTGGATGCACATACGCTTGAAATGACCGGACTTTCGGGTACCCATGAAGGCGTGACCGGTCAAGTTAAGTTCGATACCCGGGCTAAAATTATTACTTCAGGAGGTTCAACAACGGTTTCTTCCGACAAAATCAATGTGAGTAATGCTAATGAAGTAACTATTTTAATCTCGATTGCAACCAACTTTGTAGATTATAAAACTTTGACGGCCTACGAAGTTGAAAAGTGTAGCAATTATCTTGCTTCTGCCGAAACAAAGGCATATCCAACGTTATTGAAGAACCATATTACTGCTTATCAAAAATACTTCAAACGTGTTAACTTTGATTTGGGAACATCAGCAGCTGCTCAATTCCCAACCGATCAGAGAATAAAGAACTTTTCGAAGAGTGTTGATCCCGAGCTGGTTTCTATGTATTATCAATTTGGGCGTTATTTGCTGATAAGTTCGTCGCAGCCAGGTGGACAGGTTGCTAATTTGCAGGGTATATGGAATGGAAACAATAATCCGGCCTGGGATAGTAAATACACCATCAATATCAATACCGAAATGAATTATTGGCCAGCTGAAAAGTGTAATCTGACCGAGATGCACGAGCCGTTGGTTCAGATGATCAAGGAACTTTCGGAGTCCGGTAAAGAAACCGCCAAAGTAATGTATGGCAGTAATGGTTGGGTAGCCCATCATAATACAGATATCTGGCGAATAACCGGTGTGGTTGATTTTGCTGATGCAGGACAATGGCCAATGGGAGGTGCCTGGTTATCTCAACATTTGTGGGAAAAATATTTATATAGCGGTGATCTGAAATATCTCGAATCCGTTTACCCTGTATTGAAATCAGCCTGTGATTTTTATAAAGACTTTCTTGTTGAGGAACCTACTCATAAATGGTTGGTTGTAAGCCCTTCGGTGTCTCCAGAAAACACTCCTACGGGACATAATAGTGCTTTAGTTGCAGGTTGTACTATCGATAATCAATTGCTTTTCGATTTGTTCACTAAAACCATTAAGGCGGCTAAACTGCTGAAAAAAGACGCTGCTTTGATGGCTGATTTTCAGAAGATACTTGATCGTCTTCCTCCTATGCAAATAGGCCGGTTGGGTCAATTGCAGGAATGGTTGGAAGATTGGGATAATCCTAAAGATCAGAACAGACATGTATCGCATCTGTATGGTTTATTCCCAAGTAATCAAATCTCACCTTTTAATACACCAAAATTATTTGATGCAGCTCGTACCTCACTAAACTATAGGGGAGATGTTTCAACCGGTTGGTCAATGGGTTGGAAAGTAAATTTCTGGGCCCGTCTTTTGGATGGTAATCATGCACGCAAGCTTATTTCAGACCAACTTACACTGGTTGATCCGTTTAAAGGCGGTTTTGGTGGAGGTGGCGGAACTTATCCGAACTTCTTCGATGCGCATCCGCCCTTCCAGATTGACGGAAACTTTGGTTGTACTTCAGGTATTACAGAGATGCTTCTTCAAAGTCAGGATGGAGCCATTAATATTTTACCCGCATTGCCGGATGACTGGAAAAAAGGAAGTATTACCGGATTACGAACTTACGGAGGTTTCGATGTAAGTATCACATGGGAGAATAATCAGGTACAGAAAATCAATATTACATCGCATTTGGGTGGAAATTGCCGCCTACGTGTTCCTAATGATGTCGTTTTGGCCAATGGAAAAGCGCTGAAGCAAGCCAGGGGGGAAAATCCGAATCCATTTTTTGCAACTGTCAAGGTTAAAGACCCATTGATTTCAGCGAAAGCAAATCTTAATGACGTGAATCTAAAAC
>DATFAW010000054.1:0-3602 GCA_035254165.1 Paludibacter sp. | reverse complement strand
ACCAATAGTAAAAATTGAAAATTAATCGGAGAATGGTGGGTATATGCTCACCATTCTCTATTTTTAGGAGCTTAAAACCAAGAAAAAATGGAGAAAAAGAGCGAGAATAACCCTTCATGTTCCAAATTTGGCGATAGGTATAAATGTCCAGGTTGTCAGTCAGAACATTTGGTAAAGAATGGAAAAACAAAAACCGGTAAGCAGCGCTATAGTTGTAAGAAATGTAACAAACGATTTATCATTAATTATTCGTATAATGCCTATAAATCTAACACCAATCAGCAAATTATCCTTTTTACCAAAGAAGGGTTGGGAATACGCAGTACGGCACGAGTATTAAAAATATCAGCTACCACCTTATTAAAGCGGATAGTTTCCATAGCGCAAAGCATTTCTCAGCCATCTATTCCACTTGGAAAGAGCTATGAAGTAGATGAAATGAGAACCTATATTGGGACGAAATCCCGGCTTCGTTGGGTAGTATATGCGCTGGATAGGGAAACTAAAACGGTAGTAAGTTTCAATGTGGGCAGGCGTACCAACAAAACGCTGAAACGGGTTATCAAGAGTCTGGAACTCTCCAAAGCCCGTAAAATTTATACTGATAAACTAAAGAACTATCGTTATCTTATCACTAAAAATCTTCATAATACCCGCGTCCATTCTACCAATCACATTGAACGGCAGAACCTTTCCATCAGAACACATCTGAAACGGTTAAGCCGAAAGACAATCTGTTTTAGCCGAAATTTGGGATTATTAATGGCTGTATTGAGGATTTATTTCTGGGGATAAAAGGGTATTATAAGACCAATCCCCGGTTCAGCGTAGGTTGATATCTTGAGTTCTACGAAGTTTCCAAACCATAGCCGTCAAACTAAGGCTCTTGCCTTGCATATCCAGATAGAGAGAAATGCATATGTAGGGTTTGCTGAAAAACTATTTTTTGCCACGAAGTGGCTAAATACGAATAACCGCCGGTAAAACCGGCGGACAAAATGATATAGGTGCTAGAGCCATGAAATGGTTCAATATCACGATATTGAACTCTTTCAGGGCTCTAGTGTTTACTTGATTCACATCCGCCGGTTTTACCGGCGGTTATTCACATTTAGTCCTTTCAGGACATCTCTATTGATCTCCATTGATAGATATAAAATATAATGCAAATAAAACTGATATATAGACTCAAAAAACCTTGCACTTAATCGTAAGAATATCACTATAAATCACTCAGTATGAAATGCATTCCCCTTTTTCAGCAGACCCTCTGTAATTGTGTTCTTTTCTATGTCAGCACATTAGCATTTGAAACAAAATAATTATAACGGGACGTCATCATATTTTCTTGTTCAAAACATTTGAATTGGTTATATTCGTACCCGAAAGCAGATTAGATCACCCTTTTTGACCTGTTTTTCCACACATAAAATGCTTTGTCCTAAAAATAATTTATTCGTGATTTTTATTTGACTGACAAACAACACATTAAAAAACCAGATGTCTCAATTATTTATTCAACTAAATTCGTGTATTAAATCTGATTCTGTTAACTTAGCAGCCTAAAATAGAATTCTTATTATATAACTTCGGGTAGTTCAGTGCTCTTTAGCAAATAATAACGATCAATTCTAAGATATGAAAAAAAAATCAGTGACCAAGTATAACCATTGGTCTCTCCTGCTTGTTTGTTTACTCTTATACAGTTGCTCATTTATGCCCGACAAATTAAAAATTGCCGAGCAGCTTATTGAGACATCTCCAGACTCAGCATTGCATATACTTCAACAAGTGTATACCGGCAAATTTAGCTGTGAAGAAGATCGCGCTTTATATGGACTACTGTTATTCAGAATCCTCGACAAAAAGTATCTTCCTCTCAAACCCGACTCCGCCATTGAATTTTCACTTAACTATTACCAAATCCATCATAATGATACCCGTTTAGCATATTGCTATTTATATAAAGGACGTGCAAACAAATACGCGTTGCAGTATGAAAATGCCATGAATTGCTATTTGAAAGCCCTGGATGTAGCCCTGATAAAAAACGATTATTTATTATTAGGGAGAATCAATTCAGACATAGGCGATATTTACAATGCCCAGCGGGATTATGGGCTGGCTCGTCAGAAATACAAACTCGCTTTTAATTATTTTAGCCAGGCAAAATTACAATCACTTGCATTTAATTCATTTCTGGGTATCGGAAGAACCTATCGTGCAGCCGGAAACTACCGGAAAGCACAATTGCATTATCGCAAAGTCTTTGCGCTGGCGCAGGATTCGATACAACGAGGTGCTTTGTTACAAGAGATTGCCATTAATTACTACAATAACAAACAATACGACTCTGCGTTGGTTTATTTCCGTCAGGTAATTCCGTATCCCTATGTCCGAAACAACCGTGCCATCCGTTATTATTATTTAGCTGACCTGTTCTTTGATTTAAATCAAATTGACTCAGCCGGTTATTATGCCGGGAACTCTTTTCGGTACAGTCCGGATATCCGCACGCAGCGGGAATGTTACCGTATCCTGGCCAATGTGTCTTATGTAAAAAAAGACATGAAAGAAATATCGGGATATATGAATAAGTATATTGAATTAAGCAGCTCAATTCGAAAAATTGATGCACAAACCAAGGGAAGTATATTAGAAACAATGCATTATACAACCAAAGAAGTGCTCAATACAAAGCTACAGCGCTTGTATTTGTCAGCTTCAATTTTAGTCCTTATTCTAGTAGGACTTATAATATTCTGCGTATGGAAAAGGTACTACAAACAGGAAAGATGCAAAATGGAAGAAAAACACTTACAGCAAAAGATAGAAACACGTAGGAAGTTAATAAAAAGACAGCGGGACATCTTAATCCAGAAGATTGAAGCTATGAAAGCCATACAAACGAACGAACGTAAAAGATCAAAACCTGAAGCGAAAGCCGAAATGGACCGGCAAATCTATAATATAGTCTTGCATCTTACCGACCGGGAATTTTTCGAACGCGAGATGGACATCCTGCTTAACAACCTGGTGAGTAAACTAAAAACCCGATATCCCTCACTTACCATAAAGGAAATAACCTGGTGTTGTTTACATATGCTCGACATCCCCATCACCGATGTATTATTGTTGCTCGATTACAAAGTGGACAGCCTAAATAAAATGAAACAACGGTTGGCTCAAAAAACAAATCTTACAAATGCTTCCGAACTCAACTGTTTTCTAGACAGAATCCTCGCCGAAGAATAATTTAACGTGAGGTCGATATAAGGAATTGCATAATTGATTGATATTTGTCACTATATAAATATCCATTATGTAGCTTCAAACTAAATAATGTTGTTGGGAACCCGTTAGGGTTCAAATATCGGTAGAATTTATTATTCAAATTCCTATCTTCGACCCCATCCGGGGTCGGACGTTTATTTAATTGTCTCTTTCTACCGATCTCAAATCCCTAATGGGATTGATTCGGATAAATATCGAATAATAATATCAGAAAATAATATTTGCTTGCTTATATCGAACTCACATTAATTTATATCTAAAGTTATGTAGCAGGATAAATATAATGTCGCATTCTTCAAAAAGAATAG